>NZ_JAKUWG010000009.1:0-46046 GCF_026782285.1 Streptococcus oralis | reverse complement strand
AACTCTGGATGGTGACTGACCAGCTCATACAGGCACAGCATCCCCTCCTGGTCCCAGTCCTCTTTCTCCCACAGATGTAAATGGTATTCTTTGCGGCACTTATGGACAATCCCCTTGCTTTCTTCGTATAGTTCTTTCAGATTCATAGACCTCTCCTTTCTGCATTTAGTTTAACAAAATGCGCGAGCCCCTGAGTCTACTTTCTCTATTCTGTACTTCTCGCTACCTCAACTGCATACAAAAAGAGAGGCCCTGCCTCTCTGGGTTATAATTCTGCAATTTGGTTGAGATTCACTTCTGCAATCGTGTCATTACCAAACATAGAGATAATCATCTTCACTTTGTTGTTATCAATTTCAGTAATTTTACCTGTATAGTCTGCAAAAGCGCCATCAATGATGCGGACTGTCTGGCCGACTTCAACGTCAATATCAAACTCTTGAACGGTTTGTCCCATAGAAACCAGAATATCACGGATTTCCTGTTCCAATAGCGGAGTTGGTTTTGATCTGTTACCGTGTGAGCCGACGAATCCTGTTACGTTAGGTGTGTTTCGAACAACGAACCACGCTTCATCGGTCATGACCATTTCTACAAGGACATAACCTGGAAAGCGATTCTCTTCGACTTCCTTTTTCTTTCCATTTTTCTCAACTTGCACGGTTTGTGTTGGAATCTCAACACGTAGAATATTATCCAACATGTTATATGTTTGCGCACGTTGCAATAGATTTTCTTTTACCTTATTTTCATAGCCAGAATAAGTTTGTAGAACAAACCATCCCTTGTCAAAACTATCCATGATATTTCCTTTCATACATATGATAGAAGAAAGTTAGCAGAACTTCTCCACTTTTCTTCTAAAAAATGTTAATAAATCGAATCAGACCTGATACAATCAACTGGTCAAAAATGTAAATGATGACCACAAAGAAGGCTGTGTATTCCATAATAGAGCGAAAATCTCTCCAGCTTTCTTTGCGAGTCGGCCATGTTGTTTCTTTAAGAAGTTTAAAAATATCCTTAATAAAGCCCATCGTTCTCTCCTATCTCGTTTCTCTATGTGTCGTATATTTTCCACAATGTTTACAAAATTTATTTACTTCTAGTCGTGTTGGCTTGGGGTTCCCACTAATTTTAATCGAATAATTTCTTGAACCGCAAACTGCACAAGCTAGGCTTGCTTTTTTTAGTGCCATAACGCCTCCATCTTATCTATTATAACAAGAAACCTAGGCTTTGACAAGACTCTTAACGAAAGAGATTGACGAAAGAGTCCCAGATTGTCTGAGCTTTTTCTTTTATCTTTGCATTCGAAATCGCACGTCCCGCTTCGTCTACAAGATTTTGAGCACGACTACGAATATCTCCTAGCGGATCCTCGGACTGGTTTGTCTCATTTTCAATAGCTTGTTTTTTAGTATTTTCTGGCGCAATGCCATTCTGCTTATAGGCATTCTCAACTGTAAAAGTGCTACCTGGAGTGTAAGGCAAAATGGTATTAGCCATACTTCTAAAGACATGGGCTGCTCCATTGGAGGTCGACCCTGCTAGATAATGATTCTCATCTGTTGTTGGGAAGCCGAGCCAGTGGCTGATTATAACATCCGGAGTATAACCAATCACCCACTGGTCACTAGTATATACTGAATTAAAAGCAGCCTCAGTAGTACCTGTCTTTCCAGCCATGACATAATCTGCTGGCGACGAACTAATTCCTGTACCATTTGTAAAAGTACCCAACATCATACTGGTCATTTTATCAGCTACTGACTTATCTAGCACGCGTTTTTGAGAGTTTGCATGACTCTTGATGACTTGCCCACTGGCATTTTCAATACGAGTAATAAAATGGGCTTCAGGCATCAGACCTTCATTAGCAAAGGCTGCATAGGCTTGCGCCATCTGGAGAGGATTCGTCTCCACACCTCCACCAAGAGCAACTCCAAGAACTCGGTCAACTTTTTCCATATTCAGGCCAAATCTCTCCCCAGCGTCAAAAGCTTTGTCAATACCTAATTCATTTACAGTCGCAACAGCTGGTAGGTTGAGTGATTCTGCCAAGGCCTGATACATAGGTACTTCTGGAGATGTCTTAATACCTGCATAGTTGTCTACTTGATAACTGTTGTACTGCATGGTATGGTTGTCCAGTTGCTTGTTCAGAGCCCATCCGGCTTCCACAGCTGGAGTATAAACCACTAAAGGTTTGATAGTTGAACCCGGGCTACGCTTAGACTGAGTAGCATAGTTGAAATTACGGAATCCTGATTTGTCATCACCAGCTACGCGACCGACAACTCCACGCACCCCACCTGTTTTAGGCTCTAGAGCAACACTACCTGATTCAGCATGCGTTCCGTCTTCTGCCGTTGGAAATAGCGAAGTGTTTTCATAAATAACCTGCATGTTTGCTTGATAGTTTTGGTCAAGTTCCGTATAGATTCGATAGCCGTTGTTGACAATCTCTTCTTCTGTTAGATTGTACTTGGATACTGCTTCGTTGACTACTGCGTCAAAATAAGATGGGTAACGATAATCAGAGATCTTTCCCTCATACTTATCTTGCAGTTGAGAAGCCATATCTACTCCAGCCGCTTCGGTCTCTTGATTTTTATCAATATAGCCCGCTGCAACCATATTTTGCAAAACAGTGTCCCTACGGTTGGTCGAAGTCTCAACAGAATTTAATGGATTATACAATTCTGGTCCCTTGAGCATCCCTGCTAGAGTGGCCGCCTGATCAAGCGATAGTTGTGAAGCCGGTACACCGAAATATTTCTTACTTGCATCTTCAACACCCCATACCCCATTTCCAAAGTAGGCGTTATTGAGGTACATAGTAAGGATTTGCTCCTTGCTGTATTTCTTTGTCAACTCTAATGCGAGGAAAAACTCCTTGGCCTTCCGTTCAACGGTTTGGTCCTGAGACAAATAGGCATTTTTTGCCAACTGTTGAGTGATGGTAGAACCGCCTCCAGAACGACCTGCT
This sequence comes from Streptococcus oralis, assembly GCF_026782285.1. GTDB lineage: Bacteria > Bacillota > Bacilli > Lactobacillales > Streptococcaceae > Streptococcus > Streptococcus oralis_CG. Next base: position 43,054 of record NZ_JAKUWG010000009.1, on the reverse strand, counting down.
GTGACAATAGCTAAGAAGAAACGACCATAGTTAATCCCGTCATTTTTATAGAAGGAACGATCCTCTGTCGCAACGACAGCATTCTGCAAGTCTTTGCTGATATCTGTCAACTCAACATAGGTTCCCTTTTGACCTGATAGGGCTCCTGCCTCTTTTTCTTCGCGGTCAAAAATCAGAGTTCGCGTTTTCAGGGCATTTTGCAAGTCATTGACATTGGTAGACTTGGCTATCGCAAATAGGTAGGTTCCTACTAGCAAACCAGCACTTAACCCTAAAATGATGACAATCTTTGTCAGATGATAACGGCGCCAAAATTTCCGAATTGGGCCTACTTGGGACAATTTTTTTCTATCGCTCCGTGAACGACGCATGCTAGTCGAATCAGATCCCGCTGATTCATTCGTTTCTTTTTTAAAGAGAGAAAGAAACTTCTCTAATAATTTATCTAATTTCATGCGTTTATTTTATCATCTTCACCATAGGAACTCAAGAATTTAGCTACTCCCTATCCAAATAGGGCTTTTTTTGTTACAATATCTATATGCAATTCACATTTACATTACCCGAATCCTTGCCTCAAATGACGGTCAAGCAATTCCTAGAGGAACAACTCCTCATTCCTAGAAAAATCCGCCATTTTTTGAGAATAAAGAAGAATATCTTAATCAATCATAAACAAGTTCACTGGAACGAGATGGTCAAACCAGGTGACATTTGTCAGTTGACTTTTGACGAGGAAGATTATCCCAAAAAAGAAATCCTTTGGGGTAACCCGGACCTCGTTCAAGAGATTTATCAAGACCAACATCTCATTATCGTCAACAAGCAAGAAGGAATGAAAACTCACGGAAATCAACCTGATGAAATTGCCCTTCTCAACCATGTCTCTGCCTACGTTGGCCAAACCTGTTATGTCGTTCATCGCTTGGACATGGAAACAAGCGGTTTAGTGCTTTTCGCTAAAAATCCTTTTATCCTTCCTATTCTCAATCGTTTATTGGAGAAAAAGGAAATTGCTCGTGAGTACTGGGCACTCGTAGAGGGGCAAGTAGAGAGTAAAGAACTTATCTTCCGAGATAAAATTGGTCGTGATCGACACGATCACAGAAAACGAGTAGTAGATTCTAAAAATGGGCAACAGGCTGAAACGCATATCAGTCGATTAAAGCAATTTCCAAACAAGACTTCTCTGGTTCGTTGCAAGTTAAAGACTGGTCGAACGCATCAGATTCGTGTTCACCTCTCTTATCACAAGCATCCTATCCTAGGCGATCCTCTCTATAACTCTAGATCAAAAGCAAGCCGGCTGATGCTCCATGCCTTCCGACTATCCTTTACCCATCCACTCACCTTAGAACAATTGAGTTTTACTGCCTTCTCGGATACTTTTGAAAAAGAATTAAAAAAGAATGGATGACACTATCATCCATTTTATATATATAAAAAGCAAGACCAAGCGGCCTTGCTTTTATCGACTCAAGAATTATTTAGCGATTTTTGCAAAGTATTCAAGAGTACGTACAAGTTGTGCAGTGTATGACATTTCGTTGTCGTACCATGATACAACTTTAACCAATTGTTTACCGTCAACGTCAAGAACTTTAGTTTGAGTTGCGTCAAACAATGAACCGTAAGACATACCTACGATATCTGAAGATACGATTGGGTCTTCAGTGTATCCGTATGATTCGTTTGAAGCTGCTTTCATAGCTGCGTTCACTTCATCAACAGTAACGTTCTTTTCAAGAACTGCTACCAATTCAGTAACTGATCCAGTTGGAGTTGGAACACGTTGTGCAGATCCGTCAAGTTTACCGTTCAATTCTGGGATTACAAGACCGATAGCTTTAGCAGCACCAGTTGAGTTAGGAACGATGTTTGCTGCACCAGCGCGAGCACGACGAAGGTCACCACCACGGTGTGGTCCGTCAAGGATCATTTGGTCACCAGTGTAAGCGTGGATAGTAGTCATCAATCCTTCTACAACACCGAAGTTGTCTTGAAGAGCTTTAGCCATTGGAGCCAAGCAGTTTGTAGTACATGAAGCACCTGAGATAACTGTTTCAGTACCGTCAAGAACGTCGTGGTTAGTGTTGAATACAACTGTTTTAACGTCGTTTCCACCAGGAGCAGTGATAACAACTTTTTTAGCTCCGCCAGCGTGCAAGTGTTTTTCAGCCGCTGCTTTCTTAGCAAAGAAACCAGTTGCTTCAAGAACGATTTCTACACCGTCAGTAGCCCAGTCGATTTGTTCTGGATCACGTTCAGCAGAAACACGGATGAATTTACCGTTAACTTCAAATCCACCTTCTTTAACTTCTACAGTACCGTCGAAACGACCTTGAGTTGTGTCGTATTTCAACAAGTGTGCAAGCATAACTGGATCTGTAAGGTCGTTGATGCGAGTAACTTCAACACCTTCTACGTTTTGGATACGGCGGAAAGCAAGACGACCGATACGTCCGAAACCGTTAATACCAACTTTAACTACCATTAGTGATTTCCTCCTTATGAAAATCCTGAAAATTTTATTGTGAAAAGAGTAACTTGAATCACTACAAATCACCTTTCAACATTATTATTATATAACTATTTAAGTAGAATTGCAAGTACGGGCGTTGTTTTTCTCTCTTGCTTTTCTACTTTTCAATCCCCTTCATTCAGCTAAGTTTTTATTTCTAGGATCTTCTATCCTATCCGCATAATCTTCTCTTCTCATAGTTCAACTCTAACTTCAGAAATAGGACTATGAAAAGAGACAGGATTACTCCTGCCTCTAGGCTGATAAACGATTATTTACGACGTCCTGGACGTTCTGCATAGCCATAGTAAGCATCTGCCATAATTTCTTCCATGTCGGCTACCATTGGCAAGCGTGGGTTAGCAGGAGAACATTGGTCTTCATAAGCAAGTAAAGCAATTTCATGCAAGCTGTCTTTCCAAACTTTTTCATCGATTCCTTGATCCTTGAAGTTCATCTTGATACCTACTGCAACACCAAGTTCATAAACAGCTTTAGCGTATGCTTCAACCGCTTCTTCTGGAGTTGAGTGAGGCAATCCAAGCATTTTCGCGATGTCTTGGAATTTTTCATCAGCTTTCCAGTAGTTGTACTTAGGCCACGTAGTCGTCTTAGATGGACGAGTTCCGTTGTAACGGATAACGTATGGAAGCAAGATTGCATTTGTACGTCCGTGAACAGTATGGTGAACTCCACCGATCTTGTGGGCCATTGAGTGGCTCATACCAAGGAAGGCATTGGCGAAAGCCATACCAGCCATTGTAGATGCATTATGCATTTTTTCGCGAGCTTCTGGGTCAGCTGTCTTAACAGATTTTTCCAACCATTCAAAGACAAGCTTGATAGTTTGAAGTGCAATACCGTCTGTGTAGTCGTTAGCAAAGTTTGAAGTGTAGGCTTCAGTAGCGTGAGTCAAGACGTCCATACCAGTATCAGCAGCGATGAAGTCAGGAACTGATTCAACCAAAGCAGGGTCAACAATGGCAATAGTTGGTGTCAATGAGTAGTCAGCCAATGGGTATTTACGGTTGTTTTTCTTATCAGAGATAACGGCAAATGGTGTTACTTCTGAACCTGTACCAGAAGTTGTTGGGATACCGATGTATTTCGCTTTCTTACCAAGTGATGGGAAGCGGAAGGCACGTTTACGGATATCCATGAATTTTTGAACCAAGTCACGGAAGTCAATTTCTGGTTGTTCGTAGAAGAGCCACATTACTTTGGCCGCGTCCATTGGAGAACCACCACCAAGAGCGATGATAGTGTCTGGTTCAAATGCTTTCATCACTTCAGCACCACGTTCTACAGTTGTGATGTCTGGATCTGGTTCAACATCTGAGAAGACTTGGATTGTCACACGGTTGTTACGTGCGTTCAATTGATCGATAACACGTTGAACAAAACCAAGTTTTTCGATAGATTTGTCTGTAACGATCATAACGCGTTCAATATCTTCACAAGTTTGAAGGTATTGGATAGAATTGCGTTCGAAGTAAATTTTTGAAGGAACTTTAAACCATTGCATATTATTTCTACGTTTCCCTACTTTCTTGATGTTTAGGAGGTTAATAGCGCTCACGTTATCACCAACTGAATTACGTCCGTATGAACCACATCCAAGTGTCAATGATGGAATGAAGGCGTTGTATACGTCACCGATACCACCGAAAGTAGATGGAGAGTTCCAGATAATACGCATTGCTTTGATTTCTGTACCAAAGCGTTTAGCAAGAGCTTCGTCTTTTGTATGGATAGCTGCTGAGTGACCAAGTCCGTTAAACTCAACCATTTGACGAGCTTTTTTAAGACCATCTTCTGTATCTTCAGCTTTTAGAACAGCGATAACTGGTGACAATTTTTCACGAGTCAATGGTTCTTTCGGTCCTACTTCTGCACATTCTGCAGCCAAGATGTTTGTTCCTTCTGGAACGCTAAATCCTGCTTGTTCAGCAATCCATGCTGCTGGTTTACCAACGATGTTTGCATTTAGTTTAGCACCTGCACAGTTTTTACTGTTAGCTTTCACACCGAAACAGAATTCTTCAAGAAGGGCTTTTTCTTTTTTGTTGACAAAGTAAGTATGGTATGATTTGAATTCTTCTACAAATTCGTCATACACTTCTTTATCAATGATAACCGCTTGTTCTGATGCACAGACCATCCCATTATCAAATGATTTAGACATAACGATGTCATGAGCAGCTTGACGAAGGTCAGCAGATTTTTCTACATAGGCAGGAACGTTTCCGGCACCTACCCCAAGAGCTGGTTTCCCACATGAGTAAGCCGCCTTAACCATGGCATTACCACCAGTTGCAAGGATAGTTGCAACACCTTCGTGGTTCATAAGCGCTCCAGTTGCTTCCATAGATGGTTCTGTAATCCATTGAACACAGTTTTCAGGTGCTCCAGCCGCAATAGCTGCATCACGAACGATTTGTGCTGCGTGAGCAGAAGATTCTTGAGCTGATGGGTGGAAGGCGAAAACGATTGGATTACGTGTTTTCAAAGCAATCAATGATTTAAAAATAGCTGTTGATGTTGGGTTCGTTGTTGGAGTGACACCACACACTACACCGACAGGTTCTGCAATTTTAGTCAAGCCTGTAACTGGATCATCTTCGATAACTCCAACAGTTTTAACACCACGCATATTATTCACAACGTGCTCACAGGCAAAAAGGTTTTTTGTAGCCTTGTCTTCAAATACACCACGACCAGTTTCTTCAACTGCATGTTGAGCAAGAATTCCGTGCGCATCAAGAGCTGCAACTGAAGCTTTCGCTACGATGTAGTCAACTTGCTCTTGATTCAACTTGCGCATTTCATCAAGCGCAACCAAGGCTTTTTTCACTAACCCGTCGACATGCTTTTCAGCAGCGAGTTGTTTTTCCTCAGGTGTTAACGTTTTTTTATCAGCCATATTGTCCTCCATAGCCTTCAAGGATTTAATCCTTTGTTAATTTTTTCACAATTTTATTATAACTCTTTTTCAAGACTTTGTAAACCGTTTCATAAGCATTTCACAAAGAAATTTTATGATATTGTGAATTCTTTCTCAATATACCTGCAAAATAGAGTTTTGTATGGATGATTGTGAAATTATGAAAAATATTTTTTTATTTCACAAAGTTTTTCTAATTGATAGTTATTTATCGAAGTCGTGTTCGGAAAGCGCTTTCTTTTTTGTTTTTGAGAAAAGTCCCCTAATCTGGAGACTATTGTTTTTGTTGAAAGACGCCTTGTTTAAAGCTGCCTTCATAGACAACTTCCTGCTCGGTAGTCAACTTCCCTTGACCTTCAGCCTGGCCATTTACAAAATCACCTTCATATTTCCAGCCATCTTTTGATTGGAAAGTCCCTTTTCCATTAAAGGCTCCATTATTGAAATCACCTGTATATTGGTCTCCATTTTCAAAGGTCAGGGTTCCTTGACCATTCATTTTCCCTCGTACCAAGGTACCATCATAAACAAGCGCACCACCATCAAGTGTCAGGACGCCCTTTTTTGGTGTGTTTAGTAGAAAAACTGACACGGCGCAGATAGCGATTAGAAGGACTGTTACAATCTCTATACGTGAGCGAGTTAGATAAACTCGATATTTCTCGAAGATTTCTTTAAGCTTTTCCATTGTCACTCTCATTTTCTAAACGTTCTAGCCAGCTTTGGCAGCCACTTGTGATGCGCGCATAGGTTTCCTCAAAATCTCCTGTGTACCATGGATCTGGGACACTTTCAGATGCAAAAGAGTAAATTTTGTACTGTAGTTCCTGAGGACACATTTGACGCAGATCTGAAACGTTTGAAGCATCCATACCGATAATGTAATCAAACGATTCAAAGTCCTCTCTGCCAATCTGAAGCGATGTTTTATCTTTATCATACGGGATCTGATATTGCTGGAAAATTCCTTGCGTTCCCTTATGAATCGGATTACCATGTTCCCACGATGACGTTGCCCGGCTCTCAATCTGGTAATCACTCGTCATGGACTTCATCACAAACTCTGCCATAGGGCTGCGACAGATATTTCCTAGGCATACAAATACTATTTTTTTCATCCCTTTTCCTCTTGTCTCATAGAAAAACGGGAGTGACAGGTCCCGTTTTATTCTTCGATTACTCCGCTTTCGTCGATAACTGCCCCTTCTGGTGTCACAGCTTCTTTGAGTGGCAAAACAGTCTTAATCGCAGCCAATTCAAAAGTCAAATAAACGCCATCTACATCCAGTACGATTGTTTTCTTCTCAGTATCTACTTCATCCACTGTTCCGTAGAGTCCGCCGATTGTGATCACTTCATAGCCTTTTTGAAGCTTGTTCAAGCTTTCCATACGCTTTTGTGCTTGTTTCTTTTGAGAACGTTGCATAAAGAACATCAAGGCAAACATACCTACAAGCATGATCACAAATGTTAAATTTGGACTAATATTTTCCATAGTATTTTCTCCTTTGTATTTTACATAGGACTACTATATCAAATTTCAGCTACTTTTACAAGATTGTGCCTTGTTTTTATGGTTATAAAAAAATCAGAGTTTTCACTCTGATTTTTGTGATTATTTCAAGTTTTGAACGACTTTGACTAGATTTTCAACTGTAAATCCGTACTCTGCCAATACTTTTGGTGCTGGGGCAGAAGCTCCGAAGGTATCAATACCGAGAACGGCACCATCAAGACCAACATACTTGTACCAGTTTTGAGTTGCGCCCATTTCGACTGCAACACGACGGCGGACTGCATTTGGAAGGATTTCTTCCTTGTAAGCTGCATCTTGTGCGTCAAAGACATCTGTTGATGGCATGCTAACTACACGGACTTTTGCGCCTTGGCTAGCCAAGTCTTTGGCAGCTGCGACAGCCAAATTCACCTCTGAACCTGTTGCAATCAAGATTGTATCAAAGTCTGCTGCATTTTCATAGACGACATAGGCACCTTTCGCAACTTTGTCAAAGTCTGTTCCTTCTTCGACAGTCAAGTTTTGACGTGTCAAGACAAGGGCAGTTGGTGTTTTTTCGCTTGTCACTGCAAGGTACCAAGCCGCTTGAGTTTCACGCGCATCTGCTGGGCGGAAAACATTCAGATTTGGCATAGCACGGAGACCAGCTAAGTGTTCAACTGGTTCGTGAGTTGGACCATCTTCACCAACCGCAATAGAGTCATGGGTGAAGACATAAGTCACAGGAAGTCCTTGCAAGGCTGACAAGCGGACAGCTGCTTTCACATAGTCAGAGAAGACGAAGAAAGTACCACCGTATACACGAAGTCCACCGTGAAGGGCCATCCCGTTTAAAATCGTTCCCATTGCAAATTCACGAACACCAAACTGAATGTTGCGGTTCAAGCGATTAGCGTCGTCTTGAAGTCCGTCCGTTTTGATATAAGTCATGTTTGAGTGAGCAAGGTCAGCTGATCCACCTAAGAAAGTTGGTAACTTGGCAGCTACAACGTTCAAAGCATCTTGACTTGAATTACGAGTTGCTTGAGAGAAACCATTTTCTAAGGCTGGGAAGTCTGCTGGAGTCACGTCGACTGGATCACGTCCGTCAATGATAGCTTCTACTTCTGCAGCAAGTTCGGGATAAGCTTCTTTATAATCAGCAACTAGTTTTGTCCAAGCTTGATAAGCTGATGCACCACGGTCTGCAACATTTTCCTTGAAATCAGCATAAACTTGCTCTGGAATTTCAAATGGTTCATAGTCCCAGCCGAGCGCTTGGCGAGTTGCTGCAGTCTCATCTGCTCCAAGAGGAGCACCGTGTACTGCATTGGTTCCTTGTTTGTTTGGAGAACCGTATCCAATCACAGTCTTCACTTCGATCAAAGATGGTTTTCCTGAAGCTTTGGCTGATTCGATAGCAGCATGGATTGCTTCCAAGTCTGTTCCATCTTCAACCAAGGCTGTATGCCAACCGTAGGCGTTGTAACGGTCACGAACACTTTCTGTAAAGGAATCCTTTGTCTCACCATCCAAGTTGATGTCATTTGAATCATACAGAACCACCAACTTGTCAAGTTTTTGCAAACCTGCGTATGAAGCTGCCTCACTTGAAACACCTTCCATCAAGTCTCCGTCTCCACAGATCACATAAGTATAGTGGTCAAAGATATTGAAGCCTTCGCGGTTATACTTCGCTGCAAGGAAACGTTCTGCTTGGGCAAAACCAGTAGCAGTAGAAATCCCTTGTCCTAGAGGACCAGTTGTAGCGTCAACCCCTGCTGTATGCCCAAATTCTGGGTGACCTGGTGTTTTTGAACCCCATTGGCGGAAGTTCTTGACTTCATCCATACTGACATCTTCAAAACCAGAAAGGTGAAGAAGAGCATAAAGAAGCATTGAACCATGTCCTGCTGAAAGAATAAAGCGATCACGGTTGATCCAGTTTGGTTGAGCTGGATTGATACGAAGTTGTTTTGTAAAGAGGCTATAGGCCATTGGAGCAGCCCCCATAACCACCCCTGGGTGACCTGAGTTTGCTTTGTTGATGGCGTCAATACCTAGAAAACGAATTGCATTAACAGATAGATTTGACATAGAATTTCCTTTCTCTTTGAGGTGATTAGTAGTTCACACATTCTATTTTACTATTATATGAAAAAATGCATAGAATAGCAATAAAACAATTTGCGTTCATCTAACACATTTGATTTTCTATCCCCTCGTCACCTCATAGTAAGGCAACAATCGAGTATAAGCGTCTTCTAGCTTCTCCAATATCGCTTCTACTGACTGATTTTCAATGAAGGAAACATCTGACTTGACCAAAACTTTACGGAATTCCTGATTTCGCACTTTCTCTCGTAAGGTACGACGATTTTCTTCTGTGGCTTCTACCTTTTGATTCTGGTCGTCGGTATATACTAGATAATACATTCCTTCTACCGGTGAAATATCTAAAACCTTGGCTTGTTTGCCCAGAGTCTGCTCATCTTTCTTGCGCTCGATGAAACTGACTTCTAAGGAAATACCAGAGTCTGAGGGATTTCCATACAAACGCAAGGCCATCATAGGTTCTGTCACTTCTCCGTCTCTCTGTAGATAGGCCCAGAAATGTGGTCGCAAGCGTTGCGCTTGATTCATCCACTGACTAGTTTGTTGCAGTTGCCATTCTGGATGCTTTTCTTGGAAGGCCTTGGCTAAGCCCGTAAAAGCCTTGCGAGCCCCCTGCCCTTTGTGGCGCAACGCCAGCATCTTCTCTCGCTCATCTCCAGCCTTATCTGGATGACGATATTGGATACCTGCATAAGATAGATAGTTCCTGATTGCTTCCATCATCTGTTTCTTCTCCTTTTTCTAACAAAAAATCAGGACAAGCCTGATTTTGTTTATTCTGTATCTACGACTACATAGCGATTTGGCTCATCACCCTCAGAATAACTCGTCACGCCATCCATGCGTGAAATAATGCGATGAATAATCTTGCGTTCGCTATTCGACATTGGATCTGTTTGTTGACTTCGACCTTCTTCTAGAACACGAGTCGCCAATTTTTGAGCGTAGGTTTGCAAGACTTCTGCACGGTGTTCAACGTAATCATTGACGTTGATTGTGATATAGAACGTTCTCGAATAGCGATTGTAAAGGTAGTTTTGCGCCAAAAGCTGAAGTGCTTTCAATACTTTTCCGTGGTAGCCGATAATACGACCTGGTTCATTGGTATCGATTTGAAGATTAATCGTGCGACGATTGTAGTCGCTTGAAATCGTCCCTTCAACATCCATATCGTCCACAATGGTTTGAACATAGTTAGCCACTTGAGTTGCTACTTGTTCGATGTCATAACTCGGCTCCACCTTCAAACCTAGATCTTCCAAAGACTGGCTTTCTACCGATTCTGACATAGATACAAATTCTTCACACTTTGCTGGGTCTTCCACTCCAGTATCTCCGATCTGCAATTCATTTAAAATCGCGATGTGACCTGTTTCTTCTAAGATCGTGCTAGCATGTTTCTCATTTTTCAAGATTTCAGCCTTGATTTCATCAGAAACACCCTGACCTTCCTCTTCTATTTTTTTAATCGCCTCAACAACGTGACCAAGATCAACTGTCGCCTCTGTTACTGTCTTAACAGGTTCGTTTTGTTCATTGATTTCTTTCGGAACACCTTTTACAGCTTGTTGATTGGCCTTAATCACAGTCGTCTCACTAATCGCCTCAATATCAACTTGAGCTGGTTTTTTCCCAAATAAGCCTAAAAAACCTTTCTTCTCTTTGGACACGACCTTGATGTGAGTCTTCATTCTCGGAATACCTAACTCTTTCAATCCTTTCTGGATTGCTTCTTCAACAGTTGAACCTGTAAATAATACCATTATCAGATTCCTCCTTATTATTTCGTTTTCTGAGCCTTTTTCTTGGCTTTTCGTTTTCTATTTTCCAAATCTTTTTTAGCTTGTACTTCCGCCTCACGCGCTGCAATAATCTTAAAAGGATTATTTAAGAAGTAGGTTTGCAAAACTTGATAAGCATTGGATACTGCCCAGTACAAGGCTACGCCACTAGGTGAAGAGATGGCAAAGATAAAGATCAGTACAGGCATCCCGTACATCATCCCTGTCATAGCTCCACTTCTTTCAGGTAAAGCCTTATTCGATAACCAACTACTTAAGAAGGTAAAGACTGCCGCCAAAATCGGAAGGATAAAGCTTGTGTCTACTCCCCCAAGGTTCACCCACAAAAAATACCCTGTTTTCAAAAAGTCTACTCGAGTCAAGGCTTGGAAGAGAGCCAAGAGAACCGGCATTTGAATCAAAATCGGCCAGAGAGAAGAGGAGTGTTTGACCCCTAATTCTTTATAGACCTTCCGCATCTCCTGATCCAGCTTGGTTCTACTTTCCATATCACGACCTGGATATTGTTCTTGCAGAGCCTTGATGCGTGGTTGAGCCTCTTGCATTTTTCTAGAGGCCACCATCTGAGTCTGAAAGACTGGCAATAGAATCGTACGAATCAGGATCGTAAAGAGGATAATCCCCACTCCGATACTAATGTCAAAGGACAAGAAGCGGATGATTTCAGCAAAAAAATAGACAAATTTACTCCATATATCTGTAGAATCTGCTGCAACATCGCTTGTCCCACAGGCTGTCATGACAAATAAGGACAAGCCCAGCAAACTAGTCAACTGTAGTTTCTTTTTCACTCCTAATTCCTTCCCGATAAATCTTTGATAACTTTAATACGTGGAGTAGATTTTTCTCCATTTCTGCATAATCCAAGCCTTCAACCCCTTTTCGAGCAATCACGACAAAATCAACGTTATCAGCTAACTGCTCCCTTACACTTAGCAAAATGTGTCGAATCCGTCTTTTAATTTGATTTCTAGTGACTGCATTCCCTAATTTCTTACTGACGGACAGCCCTACTCGAAAATGACTTTTCTGATTCTCCAATTGGTAGACAACAAATTTTCGATTAGCAAAACTTGTTCCATCCGTGAAAATAGCCTTAAAATCTTTCTCTTTTTTTACACGAAAGCTTTTCTTCAAAACTCCACTCCATCTATTAAATTACTACTATTATACCATATTTTTCGAAAAAGCCAATAATGACAAGGTTTTAGACTGTTTCAACAATAAAAAGTTGGGAAATTTTATCTCCCAACTCCTTTTTTATTGTATCTTATCTTGATAATTTATTCAGATCATCTTATTTTTTCAAGCGTTCAACGTCACGAGCGATGACCAATTCTTCATCAGTCGGGATGACTAAGACACGAACTTTAGCCGCATCAGTTGAAATATCTCCTGTAGCGCCAAAGACATTCTTTTCAGGATCCACATCACAGCCAAACCAAGAAATGCCTTCAATAACCATCTGACGAATCGTTACAGAATTTTCTCCAATTCCAGCTGTAAAGATAATGGCATCTGCACCGTTCAAAACTGCCAAATACTGACCAATGTATTTTTGGATACGATCCACAAAAATCTCATTTGCCAGCTGCGCTTTCTCGTCACCTGTACGCATAGCTTCGTGAATATCACGCATATCGCTTGATCTCTCAGAAACACCCAAAAGTCCTGACTCACGATTGAGAATTCGACTGATATCCTCTGGTGTATTAAAGTCATCTGTATGTTGCATTAAATAGGGGATGATAGCTGGATCAATATCACCTGTACGAGTCCCCATCATGATACCACCAAGTGGAGTGAATCCCATTGATGTATCAACAGACTGACCTCCTTTGACAGCTGTAATAGAACCACCATTTCCAATATGACAAGTAATCAATTTCAACTCTTCTAGTGGTCGACCCAAAATTTTTGCTGCTTCTCCCGCCACAAACTGATGACTTGTCCCATGGGCACCATACTTACGAACCTTATTTTCAGTATAGTATTTGTTTGGAAGAGGGTAGCGATAGGCTTTCTCTGGCATGGTTGTATGGAATGATGTATCAAAAACAACAACGCTGGTAATATCTGGAAGCAATTCCTTGAAGGCACGAATTCCTGCCGCGTTGGCTGGATTGTGAAGAGGAGCCAAAAGTCCCAACTCTTCAACCTTTTCCAAAACATCTCCCTCTACCAAGGTTGACTCTTTGAAATATTCACCACCAGCCACAACACGGTGCCCAACACCAGTTATTTCATCATAACCTTTGATGATGTCAAAACGAATCAGATCATCTAATAAAATTTTAACAGCTTGTGTGTGATCGTCAATATCAAGAATTTGTTGTTCAGAACGGCCGTCGAATTTTACAGTTGAGATAGAGTCTTTCAAGCCAATACGTTCAATCAAGCCTTTCGCCAATACTATTTCTTCTGGCATTTGGTAAAGTTGCCATTTCAAACTCGAGCTTCCTGCATTGATTGCAATTGTTTTAGTCATAAGATGATACCCCTTTTAAGCGTTTTCAACTATTATAACAAATTCTTGCTTAATTTTCAGTACCTTTGCTCCATTTTTGAAAATTTTCTTTGAATTTCATTAGTGCAGCTGGATCTTGCAGACTGGTCAAAGGATAGACAAATGGTTGCAGTTCCTGTTCAGTTTTTTTCTGTAAAACAAAAATACTTTTAGCTTGGCTTGCGGTTGAGAAAATATCCTCTGGCAGAGTAATGATGGCAGCAAGACTCACTTCGTCTTTGAGCCAACCTTTTAACAAATCACTTTGGGAGCTGGTCAACAAATCACTCGGAGCTAGAAAAATAGCATAGCCATCTGACTTGAGATACTTGAGGCCTTGCTCCATGAGCAAATGGTGGGCATAGGTGTGTTCTTGATTAGAAGCCACTTGATAGCGTGAAGCGATTGCATCGTCTGGGTAATAGCCGACAGGCAAGTCGCTGATGACCACGTCGCTTTCTTTAAGCATTTGCGGACGAACGGCGTCTCCTTGGACAAAACCAGCCTGCAAACCAATCACATCTGCCATACTAGCCGCCAAATCAATCAGCAAGTCATCCACTTCAATTCCCAAATAATCCACTTTTTTAGCAAGAGAAGTCAAGAAGGTAGCGCCCAGAATCCCCATGCCAGAACCTATTTCGAGGATGCTAATTTCCTCTTTATGAAGCAACTCTTCCACAATAAGTACCAAGAGGAGGGCAATGGCATCCGGCGTAAACTGGTGATTGGCCTGCAAAGGCTCAGTTTGGCCTGCCTTCATCAAGAGAAACTGGTAGGTCTTGAGCCACTCTTCCTTGCGAAGCGCTAAGCGTTTAAGGGCTTGATTGTTCTCTTTGACCTGTTCTAGCTCAGTCTCGCCATCCAGGTAGATGCTGTTTTGCTCTACCAAGGCATCATAAAAGTTGGTCACCAAATCACTTTGGATGACTTGGACATTCTCTAATAAATACGTATAAGCTTGTTCAATTTTTTCAAAATCCATGTTCCTATTTTATCAAATTTCCCCTATTTTTTCCATCTGAAGAAAAAAATCACTGCTTTAGTCAGCGAGTGATTTTTGGGCTACAGTTAAAAAGAGCTCTGCGTAGTTTCCTAGGAAAAGACCTTCAGCACTATAAAGAATCTGACTGCCAATGCTCGAAAAACCAAACTGGGCGAGCTTGTTTTCCAGTTCAGTCAGCTCAAAGCCGTGGTGGTTGGTATCTGTCTTGACAAAATCGGTAATGAGAACTTGTCCATTCTCCCTAAGGTGATGGTAGAACATGGCAAGAGTCGCATCTAGATCAGGCATATGATGAAGAACTCGACTGACTACAATCAGGTCAAATTGTTGCTCCAAGGGATTTGCCAGTAAATCTTGCTCCAAAAACTGGATATTCTTGATGTCTTGTTGCTCTGCTTTCAAACGGGCTTGCTCCAGCATTTTCTCCGAAATGTCCACAAGGGTAACCGACCTGGCCTGCTTGGCTAGAGGCAAGGCTAATAGGCCTGTCCCACCACCGAAATCCAGTATTTCCTTGTCTGATAGAAGAGCAATCTGTTTTTCAACTGCTTGACAAACCAAGTTTGCAAGAAAGATGTTTTTGGGCGAATCAAAAGTTTCTGCTTTGTGATTAAAATCATGTTTCATGCTTTTAGTTTAGCACAAAGAAGTTGAATTGACTAAGATTTGTCTTTCTTTTCAGGCTTTTCTTCTGATTTTTTCTTCCCTGCTTGATTGCTTGAATCAGTCGCTACCTCTTCCTTTTTAGCTGTTTTCTTTTCTTGATTTTTCATCGGAGGAAAGAGAAATTCATAGTTGCTCTTACTCATACGAACACTTGTTGCAAAACCTGTTTTCGTATTTTGATAAGTGACTTTTCCTAGGTTAAAGACTCGTTCCCCATTTTCTTGCTCAGCCTTATCTTTACTTCGCTTGGTCATGGCAAAAGCGACCAACTTTTCTTTATTTAAGGCAAAGTCTTTGTGATGGGCGACTTGCCGGTTCAAATAAAACTGCAACAAAAGGCTAAAAATGGCTGCCATGGTGACTGCATATAGGAGAACGCCTGCCTTAACTTTTTGATTTTTCCACACGATAGATGAACTCCCTTTCTAAGCCTTTTTGAAATTGAAAACGAAAGCGAACCAGTTGATTTTCCTCTGTGATTTGTGCTGATTTCAATCCATAAACCATAGGTTGGTAGCCTCGTCCACTGGCATCGGTTTTTCGAAAATCGTCCGATTTGAACCTACCTATAGAGATATCCTTACCATCCTGTTTCATGTAGATGCGATTGCCTTCCACCTTTTCAAACTGCGAACGCTCTAACTCTGCCTCCAGTTGATCCACAAACAAGAGCCACTCCTTTTGCTCTCTTTGCTGCTGGTAACGAATTTCTGAAATGAGGAGCTGACTCATAGCTTGAAAGAGGAGCAAGCCTCCGCTAATGACGATAAGGGCAATCAGAGATTCTAGAAGAGTGAACGCCTTAACCTTACTGCTCTTTAAGGTCGAGCAACTTCTCTGAACCATGGTAGACCTCCACTCCTTTTTCACTAGCAAACACCTGGATCTCCACTCCATTTACCTTCACTTGATTTTGACCTGTTTGCAGAGCCATCTTAGCTACATGCAAGACTTCTTCCTTTTGCAAGATTTCTGCCTCTTCTTGTCTATTTTTCTGAATTTGTCTCAAAAGAAGGGTCGCAATACTTGCAAACACAGCCAAAGCTACTACTGCTTCTAGTAAGATTACTGCCTTAATTTTTTGTTTCCTTAGTGCGTTTAATTTTTCCATTTCCTAGATATAATTGATAGCGAATCGCTCCTTTGTTAGTCTGAAATTCAACCTTAGCCAGAGACGAATTGCCCCCAGCTCGGTCAAAATGAATCGTTTGTCCAGATGGTGCCTGAATTCCTTTAGGAACGGTCAACTTTTGACTGCCATTGCTAATTGTCTGTCCGTCTAAGTTCAGACTGGTCTTTTGCTGACTCGCAACACTGCGTTTTTGGGTTTCGCGATAGAGTTCTTCAAACTCCATAAAGAAAATCTGCTCCTCTACCGCCGCAAAAGTGGACTGGACAGAACCAGACAAGCCCAAGGCAATGATACTCACAAGTCCCAAAACCAAGAGACTTTCCAGCATGGTAAAGGCCTTAATCCGCAACAGTTTGACTTGTTTTTTGTTTTGCATGGTATTCTTTATAAGCCTTGGCTTGCTCTGCTGTGATGCGACCATCCGCCTGTAATTTGCTGAGGCTGGCATCATCATTTTTATCTAAACGATAGAGTTCTGCCTGGCTTTCCACAACCTTGACAACAGCAGCTTTTCCTTTATCATCTACGGCATCCTTTTGCTTGGTCAAATTGGGCACAAAGAGCAAGAGAAGAACGCTGATGATTAAAAGGACGACTAGCATTTCTACCAAAGTGAAAGCTTTAACCTTGGCTTTTTTTAAATTTGTCATGAGTTTTTTCATTTTAAAAATTTACCTCCATATTTTGATACATGGGCATAAGCATTGCCGCATAAAGTAAAATGATAATCAGGGCCACAAAGATAAAAACCAGTGGCTGTACTAAGTTCATGGTGCGGTTGACTCGGGTAAAAAAGGCTTCCCAAGTTTTTTCTGCATAGATTTCCAACTCACTCCCCAGCTTGGACTTGACTTCTCCATACTCGATGATGAGACTCAACTCCTTTTTAAAGAAAGGATAGGTCGCTATGGTTTGAGAAAATTCCCGGCCATTTTGCAGGGCTTGAGCCAGATCTTGACCGATTTCTTTAAAGAGCTGGGAACCCTGTCCCTGCATGATCTGAAAAATCTGCGTCAGCTCCATCCCCTGTGAAATCATATTGCCCCATTCACGCGCGTAATAGGCTGTCAGATAGATCTGGACAAAGATTCCAAGAAAGGGAATCCGTGCCAACATCGAGAAGACCCGCATCTTGGAACTTCTTTTGTAGAAAGTGAGAGTTAAAAGTAAAGATAGTGAGCAAACTAACACTAGTCCCAGAAATATTTGTGGCAGATTGCCGATGATTTGGGTAGCGATATTGCTACTGTCCAGTTGAGGTAGCAAATAGTTTCTCAATCCCAGCATGATTAGCAGGAGAAATGCCAGCAAAATCAAAGGATAGGTCGCCACTTCGATTAACTTTTTCTTGACCTTGGCCAAATTATCCAGATATTCTTCTATCTTTCCCAAACTCAGATGAAGATTCCCATGCACTTCAGCTAGGGATAACTGGGTCACAATAGCACTTGAAAAACCCAAGCTGTCCATCATTTCTGAGAAGGATTTTCCTTGAGACAAGCCTTGGTGCATCTGGGCCACATAGTCCTTTTCCAGCAAGGCACTTCTCCCCAAGAAAGAAATAATTTCCACCAAATGAAAGCCACTGGAAAAAAGGTTGTTAAACAGGGTGATGATTTTCTTCTGCTTAGCGGTAGCTAATTTTTTCCGTTTCAGCCTGAAGACTTGTGATATGTCCATCTTTAAGAAGCTGGTCAATCTGCGCATTCCAGCTGGTTGGCTGATGTTCTTGATAGTCTTGGTTTGCAAAGTCAACAATTCCTCCTCCCCCGATTAATCTCTGGTAACAGACGCCTTGCAGAACGACTGCTAGTTCCTCCTCCGTCACACCCAACTCCAGAAGGCGTTCATAAACACCTCGGATACTCTTGGCATGAATGGTTGAAAAAACTGTCGCACCTGTCAAACTGGCTCTGACAACCGCACGCGCCGTCTCACTGTCCCGAATTTCACCGATAATCAAGAGGTCCGGACGATGACGGAGAGACAGTTTAATCAGATTTTCATAGGTCAGTCCAATCGTCTCATTCAACTGCAACTGCAACATCTCTTCCTGCTTGATCTCGACAGGGTCTTCGATGGACATTACTTGCTGTCCCTTAAACAGAGACTTGGCTAATTCGTGCATCAGCGTCGTCTTGCCACTTCCGACTGGACCTGCAAATAGATAGAGACCCCTTTGTCTGTATTGCTTGCCCAGTTCTCCAATATCCTGAAACCAGAAATGCAGGTCCTGCTCCTCATCGTGCAACAAACGAATAACCAAACTCTCATGCCCCCGATAATCTCCCACGGTAGACAAACGCAGTGAAGAAACCTTTTCGTCATACTGATAATCACAAGAACCCAGCTGACTGCGACGCTTTTCTCCTACATTCATCCCAGCCACAAACTTGAAATGACTAATCACAGCAGCAAATTTTTCGAAATCATAACAACCGATTTTACATCTTTCGTCTCCCACTCTCATATGGAGTTCATACGCATCTAATTTAGGAACAAAATAAATGTCTTGTGCACCTTTCTTCCTAGCCGAACGAATGATCTCTTGTGCGATTTCTTGAACCATACTTACCTCCTCACCTATACTATTCGAAAAAATTGGAAAAAATAAAAAGCAACTTAAAAAGTTACTTTTTTATCTCCATTTCATGCGGCAAGAACGGTGTTTTTCTTGACCTGTTTGTTTTTCGTAGCCTGGACGTAGCTTTTCATCGGGGATGACTTGCTCATCCTGTAAAAGTGCCAAAGAATGGTACTGCTGCAAATACTCATCGCACTCATCACACCAGCGTTGGTCAGCAGGATCCCAAAAAATAGTCATCAAATCACTCCGACTCTTATAAAGAGGATTCTTCTTTTCCAGCTCAAACCAGCATAATTTATAATATTTTAGAGCATCATAGTACTTGTTAAAAGAGCGACTCATAATGACATCTTTTTCCCAACCTTCTATGAACCACCACGGTTCATAGTCTCCATACATTTCTATAACACGATACATTTTCACTACTTCCTTTGTACCGTATATTATAACGAATTTTCTAGAACAATGAAAGGATTTTGCTTCATTATAGAACAATCCTCTAGCTTTCTGAAGATACCTCTAAATAGAAAAGCAAAGGCTGAGTCATCACAGCCTCTGCTTTTTACTATGCTTGATAACGTTTCACACCATCTAGGTAGGTTGCTACCAATTCCAAATCTTTATCTAGTACGATAAAGTCAGCGTCATAACCTTCACGGATTTGACCACAGACATCATCGATGTGAACGGATTTTGCTGGGTTGAGGCTGGCCATCATGACTGCTTCATGCGGATTCGCAATGCCCCATTCGACCACATTCTTCAAACCATCTTTGAGTTTGAGGATAGAACCTGCCAAATTGCCTGTAGATTTGAGGCGAGCAGTTCCATTTGCAACGACTACCGGGAATTCTCCCAACATGTAGTCGCCGTCTTCCAATCCACCTGCTGTCATACAGTCTGTGATAAGAGCAATATTTTCAGTTCCTTTTTGTTTGAGCAAAATATCACAGGCCTTTGGATCTACGTGGTGACCGTCACAAATCAATTCTGCGTAAGTATGTGGCAATTCATACATGGCTCCCACCATACCGAGCTCACGGTGAGTCAACCCACGCATTCCATTGTAAGCATGTACCCAAACACTCGCTCCAGCATCGACTGCTTTTTTAGCTTCATCAAATGTCGCATTTGAGTGTCCAAGAGCAACGGTCACACCTTCGCCCGTAATCGTACGAACAAAGTCTTCTACACCTTCACGTTCTGGTGCAAGGGCAATTTTATTGAGCAAGCCTTTGGCTGCTTTTTGCCAAGCACGAAACTCATCCATACGAGGGTCCTTCATATAGGCAGGGTTTTGAGCCCCCTTGTATTTCTCTGTGAAATATGGCCCTTCAAAATAGATCCCACGAATCTTGGCTCCACTTGCTTCCTGATAACGAGCACCGATATTTTCAGTTACCGCAAGCAACTGCTCGTAAGAGGAAGTCAACGTCGTTGGCAAGAAGCTAGTAACACCCGTGCTAAGCAATCCTTCACTCATAGTATGAAGGGTTCCTTCGATGTTATTATCCATGACATCGACACCACCAAATCCATGAATATGGGTATCCACAAGTCCTGGGGCAATGCTATAACCTGTATAGTCAATCACCTCAGCTCCTTCAGGAATCTGTTCTACATGTTTGCCAAACTTGCCATCCACAAGTTCCAAGTAACCGCCACGACGAACTCCGTGTGGGTAGAAAAACTGATCCGCTTTAATATAGTTAGGCATAATGATAACCTCCTTGATAGATTGATTCTAGAATTTATTATGTCAATTACATTATAAACCTTTCTTTTTCATTTGTAAATGGTATAGACCTATTTTTCGTGGATATTTTAAAAGAGCTGGATTTCTCCAACTCTTTGATCTTATTTTGATTTCACAGGCAATTCTTGAGCAGCCTTAACAGCAACTGCAATCGTCTCTGTGTAAAGTTTAGCACCTTCTTCAATCATGTTGCTATCAGTTCCAAAGTGGACTTGGTCGGTTCCAGCCCAGATTTCAGGGTGTTCCTTAGCAACCTTATTCCAGTCTGCGATGCTCACGTAAGGAGTCTTTTCTGCTAATTCTCTCGCATAAGTCGCATACTGCTCAACTGATTTGTAAGTCTCCTTGCTCTTGTCACCTTCATAAGGAGTTACAAGAATCAGATGGTGGCCTTTGGGAAGATTTTTAACTATCGTATCTAAGTCATCTTTATAATTCTCTGGTCCGTTTACACCCGTTGCAATGACAACTGTTTTTAGAAGTACCTTGTTCTGGCTGTTATTGAGCATGATGTCATTGGCTTGCTTGGTTGTCCGACTAACTTGAGCGTTGATATTTGCTTCAGGAAGGGCCTCTTGTAAGGCTGTATTAGCACGCAAGGCTACCGAATCTCCAATCAGACTCGTTCCCTCAGAAATTCCAAGTCGGCTAGCCTCTGCTTGCTCAGCAAGAGTCTTTGTTTGTCCTATATTGGTCTGGGCTTGTTTAAAACCATTCACCATCAAGTCTGTTTCAAAAGCTCCAACTTGAGGAGCCACAGCTATGATAATCAAGGTAATCAAGGTAAGAATGCCAGCACCAGCAGCACTAATTGGTTTAATATGAGGTAATCGACTAATCTTCCGTATTAAAGGATTGGATTTACCGGCAATCAGTGGCTCAATAATATAGAAGGATAGGATAGCAAAGAAATAAGAAAAGATGATTGTTAGAATAACAGCAGGCAGATTACTCATCAGCTGAGAAAAGATAATATAAAAAGGCCAGTGGAAAAGATAAACCGCGTAGCTGGTATCCGCTAAAAATGTAATGATCCGAGGTTCTTGTATCTCAGGCGTTTTCTCATGCAAGACACGCGCAGCAAAAATCATGGTCACTGCCGCTAAACTTGCCAGTACGAAACCAAATAAATAAGCGAATAAGTAGGTGAACTTGACAAAGAAAGTCAGGAGCAACAATACCAAGAGACCTGCAGCGAACACCAGTAGATTCTGGCGAAGATCCCACGTCCGATCAAACTGCTTGACTAAATCGCTCGTCTGACGAACACCCACAACCGTCGCCAAAATGCTTCCTAAAAAGAAGGGATAGACATGGGTTAAACTTGAAAAGTAGACAGATGAATAGGAACTAGCCATTAGACTACCAATAAACATGGAGAAAAAGCTAATGATGAAAGCTCCCGCAGAAAGGAGAAAGACCATCCCTCTCAATTGGCTGCTAGATTTTGAGCGTTTGGATAAGAACCAAACCGCTAAGCCCCAAAGGATATAGTAGTGAACCTCAACAGCTAGACTCCAGTTGTGAACAAAGAGATGCGGAATGAACTGGGATTCGTAACTTCCCCCTGTTAACATCTCATAGAAGTTGGTCATAAAACCAAGAACTCCAGCTATCTGGCCACCAATTCCAGCAACATAGTCTTGACGAATCAAGAAAGTAAAAGGCATGGTCACCAAAACCATCAGCACCACAGGTGGCACGATGCGGTAAAACCGTCTCTTAAAAAAGCCCAGCAAATCAATCTGGCTTTTCTTTCCAAACTCTTCTAAAAGGAGGGAGGTAATCAAGAATCCCGAAAATGTGAAAAAGACATCTACCCCGAAAAATCCTCCAGGAAAGATGGTCTGAAAGAAGTGGTACAGAAGCACCAGAAGTAAACCTGTAATCCTAATCAAGGAAAACCATTTAATACGCATACGAGTCTATTCTCCCTTTCGTTATACACTTTATTCTATCAAAAAAAGAAGAAAAATCCTACGAGAAAACGTAGGATTTTGGCATTCTAATTTTACACTTTAAAAATTGCGTCCTGACTTGTTGTAGCCATATTTTTCCACAAAATACTCACGGAATTCCAAGAGATTGTCATCCATGATGGCTTGACGGACCTGCTTCATCAGGTTGAGCAAGAAGTAGAGATTGTGGTAGCTAGTCAAGCGGATACCGAAGGTTTCGTCAGCCTTGAGCAGGTGGCGAAGGTAAGCGCGTGTATAGTTCTTACATGTATAGCAATCACACTCAGGATCCAGTGGCGTAAAATCCTCAGCAAACTGAGCATTCTTGACAACCAAACGACCTTGGCTGGTCATACAAGTTCCGTTACGAGCAATACGAGTCGGTAAGACACAGTCAAACATATCCACACCACGAATAACTCCATCAATCAAGCTATCTGGCGCTCCCACACCCATCAAATAGCGAGGTTTGTTTTCAGGAAGAAGTTGGGTTGTGAAGTCCAAGACAGCATTCATCTCTTCGTGCGTTTCTCCCACTGCCAAACCACCGATAGAGTAACCTGGGAAATCCATGCTGACAAGGTCGTGAGCTGACTGACGGCGAAGGTCTTCAAATCCTGCCCCCTGTACAATCCCAAACAAACCTTGATCCTGTGGGCGACGGTGAGCCTTCAAACCACGCTCCGCCCAACGGCTAGTACGCTCGATTGATTTCTTAACGTAATCGTAAGGTTGGTAAAACTGAGGACATTCATCAAAAGACATCATGATGTCTGAGCCCAGATTGTTCTGAATAGAAATAGCCTTTTCTGGCGATAGGAACATCTTGGAACCATTGAGATGGTTTTTAAAGGTTACCCCTTCTTCGGTGATATTTCGGCTATCTGCTAGGGAATAAACCTGAAAACCACCACTATCTGTCAAAATAGGCTGGTCCCAGTTCATGAACTTGTGGAGACCGCCTGCGCGTGCGATGAGTTCATCTCCTGGACGAAGCCACAGATGATAGGTATTAGAGAGGATAATCCCTGATCCCATCTCCTTCAATTCTTCAGGCGACTGGGTTTTAACAGTAGCTTGGGTCCCAACTGGCATAAACATAGGTGTAGGGAAGGTGCCATGCGGGGTGATGATTTCTCCTAGACGAGCTCCCGTGTGTTTTTCTTTCTTAATCAAACGGTATTTGATTGGTGAATCTGACATTTTCTACCTCCGAAGCTGGGAAAGACAGTCCCAGTTCATACTTTGTGCCCAAAGGCATACTGTATGATTTTATCAAAAAAACTAGGAACTGTCACGAACTATGGTATAATGAAAGAATGAAATACCAAAAAATTGATTTAAAAACCATTCGTCTGCAGACTAGGCAGTTTCAGGCTGAAAACCCCCGCCTCTTTCTCGTCTATCTCTTACCTAGCATACTGGTCATCTTATCAGGCTTTCTCAACCCCTTGGCTCGTCTCCAAGAAAGTGTTTTAGAGCAATCCTTTTTCAGCATGCTGGCGCAAGTGCTCCAAGCCTATCTCTTCCCACTAGTGGTTTCTTTTATGAGCACGATTTTTCTAGTAGGTGCTGCCTTTGCAACACTCCGACTCCTCAAGGAGCCTGATACGAAACTCTCAGTAAAATCAAGCCTGACCCTCTTTGCTGAAGAGCGCTTCTCGCAAACCTTCCTGACCCTGCTCCTCAAACGTTTCTACCTCTTTTTATGGAGCATTCCAAACTTAGTAGGCGTTTATTTTCTCTTTTATAGCAATCTCTTGGCTCGGAGATTTGTCGCCCTACATCCTGAATTTCCAAAATTAGACCTCTCATCCGTTGAAACAGAGCAGTTCCTTCTGACCTTTGGGCTCTACTTTTTCGCGAGTCTCATCTTGATGATTGTAGGGAACATCCTCTACGTTCCGCAACATTACGCCTACTCGCAGGTAGAATTCCTCCTCTGCGACACTCTGGATTTAGGACAGGCTAAACCAAGGCAAATCCTGAAAACCAGCCGTTTCTTGATGAAGGGTTACAAATTCCAGCGCTTTGTCCTCGACCTACAACTACTCCCTTGGTACTTCCTCAACTGGATTACTTTTGGAATTGCTAGTTTTTCAATCCTTCCCTATATCCAAAACAATCACATCTTCTTTTACAGAGCCCTACTAGCCCGTAAACGTCGAAATGGATAAGAGCATACAAAAACCAGCATCTTTCAGGACGCTGGTTTTCTTATTTCAAAAGCAACATACTCAGCAGAGTCAAAATAGCAGGCCCACCTTGCTTCAGAATAATCTTCTTGTCTGCTGTCAGAGAACCGTAGGTCGCTGCACCAAGCACAAATAAAACAAAGATGCTCACAATTTCCAAACTTTGTGAGAAATAAATCCCGTACAAGAGAAAGGCCCCTATCAAAGCATTATAAATCCCTTGATTTTTAAACAGTGAACTCACCGAAAGACGAGCCAGTTCTTCCTTATCCACATTAAAGACGCGACTAGTAGTGTCTGATTGCGTAGCCACACTTTCCAAATAAAAAATGTAAAAATGCTCCAAGGCAACGATAGTTGCTAAAATAATTGTAAAAATAGACATATTCTTCTCCTTAAATTTCTATCTCTTCTAAGCCAGATATCAACTTTTCTAACAAGCGACTGAACTCTTCTCGCTCTCCTTTTGTAAGTACACTCTCCATCTGACTCTTTACGTTTATATGGTGTTGGGGAGAGTTGGTTATTAGTTGTTCTCTCGCAAAGTCTGTCACTTCCACCAAAACCTCCCTCTGGTTTTCAGGATTCCGACGTCGATTAACCAAACCTTCCTTTTCCAAAATTTTAAAGTGCCTTGTCAAGGCAGCCTGATCAATCTTCAATCTATCCTGAACTGCTATTTGATTACACGGAGACTGATCGATTAAGAAACATAAGATTTGATAACGAGTGAGACTAATCCCCAATTGGCGTTCGAATAATTGTGTCATAGACTGATCTACTAATCGTAACTGATACAGTAAATCATGGATTGCTACCATAAACCGTTCTCCTTTAACATTGATTTATCAATAATTGACTTATCAAGTATAATGCAATCCAAAAAATAAATCAAGTAATATGCTTATATTCTCTTGAAATATTACTCACTTCCTCATATTTATCCCTTTTACCCTGAAGGAATGACACACAAAAAAGAAGCGGGAACTCAATCAGTTCCCAACTTCCATTTTAATGATTAATTCATTGATACGTGAATGTGGTCATAGTGGTTTTCGGTTACGCTACCACGATCCGGCATTGGATTCCACGTGTAGGCTGGTCCATATTTACTATCATATGGAGCGTAGAAACGTTGTTTCCAGATGATGTAGTTGATACCACGGCTAGCCATATTTTGGACTGCATATTCTGCAATTTGATCCCCGAGTGCTGAACTCACTGGAACCATGAAGTCGATGGCCAAACCTTTACCATGGTCGCCACTGTCTCCAGGACGGTAACCACTAAAGGATGTGATGCCAAACAAGTTGGCGATTTCTTCCTTAAAGGCTGCCGTTTGTGGTTGAAGACCAGCATTCTCAGACTTAGCTACAGCAAGTCCTGCATAGTCAGGAGCCGCTGGAGCCGAATACGTTCTTGAAGGAGTTTGGCTTTGCTCTGCTTGATAAGTTGAAGTTGCAGTGTCAGAAGTTGCTTTTGATGTTGCTGTTTCTTCTGCTGCACTTGTTCCTGTTGTATCAGCAGGTGTTTCAGTTGCTGGCGCGGCTGCTGCTGGAGTTGTTGCTGCCGTTTCTTCGGCAACTGGAGTCGCCACTTGTGGAGCTTCTTCTTCAACTGGGCGAGTTATTGCTGCTACTGGTGCTTCCGCTGAAGTCGTTTCAGCTGTTTCTTCAGCTACAGGTGTTTCTGTAGATGGTGTCTCTTCAGCAACTGTCGCTGTCTCAGAAACTTCTGAACTTGGCGCTACTTCTGCTGGTTTTTCAGTCTCTGTTGCAGTTGGAGCTTCCTCAATTGGTTGAGAAAGGTCTTCTACTTGAACTGTTTGTTCATCGACTGTTACTTGGTTGGTCGTCAAATCAGCTGTCGCAGTCGTCACCTCTTCACTAGCGTCTGCTTGAGGTGTTTGGATTTCAACTTCCGTCACCTCTTCTGCCTCATTGACAGTTGTAGTGAGGACAGTATCTGGGAAGATCAAGTCCATATTGGTGATTTTGTTCAAATTAGCAAGAACGGTCACATCTACTCCCAAAGCTTCTGCAATCGTGCTCAAGGTATCACCATACTGAACTGTATAGCTGTTTTTGTTCTCGTTTTTCGTCACGTCATTTTGGATTTGCTCAACAGTACGTGCTGTCCATGCAATTTCTTCCGCTTGAGTTGCCAATGCTGGCGCAAAAGACAAGGCTACTGTTGAGGCTAAAATAATTCTTTTCTTCATTCGTTCATATTCCTTTCAAATGAGTACCTGTCTATCATAACACAAAAAAAGCTGAAAAAAAGCCCTCTCGGGCCTATTTAATAGAACTGTCTATTCCTTGTAACAAACTCGATTACTTGAAATAGTTTGTTAGCTTTCTGTCACGCGACTGACACAATTTTTTTATTGCTCAGCACCAAAAATGCGGGGAATATCTGCCAGTGCTTGAATCCTGTGATTCCCTTCATAAGAAGACTCTAAAAAGTTGATGCTTTGAAGACCACTATTCTGGGCAAATTCCACATCTAAAGTCCGGTCCCCTATATAATAGGTAGCCCTAGGATCCAACTCATACTTGTCTAGCAGATAGTTAGTCGCTTCTGGACTGGGCTTGCGTGCAAAACCACTCTGACTGGTTAGAATCTCTGTGAAATAGGACTCCAACCCCAAGTCTCTTAGGATAGTAAAAGCATTGTCCCCCTTATGAGTATAGACAAACTGCTGAATTCCTACCTCATCTACCCAAGCTAGCACTTCACGCGCGCCTGGCATCAAAACTACCTGAGCATTCTTCTCAGACAGGCTCTGGGCACGCACCTGATTGAGCACTTCCGCATCCAGATCTCTCTCTTCTGCCACCTGCTCCAGCAAATCCTGCACAGAATACTTGAGGATAAAGTCTCTCACTTTCTCCTTATCATAAGGAATAGCAAACTGACCAAAAGTCTCCTCAATCCCTGATAAAATCGCTTCGTAAGAGTCCAATAAAGTCCCGTCTAAATCCCAAATAAAAGCTGTTTTTTGCATTTCCTATCCTTTCACCATCATATAACGCTGGTAACGGTAACGTAGAAATAACCAGCGAAAACCATTATCCAAAAGGGTTCCTGCCCAAATACCAGGCAAGCCCCAACCAAGAACAATGCCCATCAGATAGGCTGTCCCGATACGGATACACCACATCCCAATACTTATCGCATAAAAGGGGAGGCGAGCATTCCCCAAACCCTGCCAAACCGCCGTATAAATAACTGTCCCTGTCGCCATAGGAGTTCCTAGTAGAGAGAAAAATGCCACCAAAACACTAGCTTCGACCGCTACAGGATCGGTCGTATAGAGATGGGTCAGTGGTGTCCCCAAGGCATAGATACTGAGAGTTAAGGGCAACATGAGAAGCAGAGAAAGCCAAAAGGTTTGCTTGCTCAAATCATCTACTCTTTCCCAGTTATCCTCTCCAACTGCTCGAGCTACCTGCATGACCGTCGCCGTAGCGACGCCAAAGGCAGGCATATAGTTAAACTGGGTCAAGACTTCTCCGACTGCATTTCCCGCTACAGCCTCCGTCCCAAAAGACACAACTAAGGCAATGATCACTACATCTCCGGCCCGCATCATGAGACGTTCGCCTGCTGCTGGTAAAGCCAAGGTCAATAGTTCCTTATCTAAACCAACAGTCGGTTTCTCAAAAGGCAACTTTAATTGCGACCACAAAATCACAAGACCGACTAAGCGAGACAAGATAGTCCCCCAAGCAACACCCGCTATGCCCATATCAAGAATAAAAATAGCTAGGCTTGAAAAAAGAATATTCAAGGCATTGGATAACAGACTCACATAGAGGGGGAGACGCGGATTATGCGTTGCACGAATCAAGGCGCCTAGACTGGTCATCAAGCCCAAGAGAACAATCGATCCGCCTACCAAAGATAGGTAGAGTCCACCACTCTCGGCCACAGCCTGCTCAGTTCCCAAAAGTCCAATCATTTCTTGCCCAGCAAAGATAGACAAGGCCCCTAAAAGCAAACTCAGTAGCAAGGTAATCTTCAGCGCTTCAGTCACATGATAAGCTAGCTTGGACTGGTCTTTCTGCCCCATACTTTTTGAAATAACACTGGAAATAGCAGCTCCCAGAGCGATGAAAATCGCCTGATAAATCGTGATAATATTGCCAGCCACTGAAACACCTGAAATAGCGATTAAGCCCAAGTGAGCGACCAAGTAACTGTCCACCATTCCCATGAGCATTTGCAAAAAGTTTTCACCCATAGCTGGCAATGCAATATTAAGAATGTCTTTATTTTTCTTAAACAATCCTTCCTCCTGATGAAAAGAAACTCAGTTGGTTTCCCAACCGAGTTTACTCCCTCTGTCTTAAAGCCCTAGATAAGCCTCCACCGCTGCTTGCATGTCAGCAGCTGCCACTGTTGTTTTATGACGAACCGGAGCTGTTTCAAGGCCATCAACCGCTGGTGGCACTGCCACACCTGAAATGTCATGTAATTGAGCCAAGGCTTCAAAGTCAGTTAAGCCTGCTTTTCCTGTTACAGCTTCTACTGCAACCACCGGGAACTTGTATGGACTAGCTGTTGAAGCAATCACTGTCTTAGTCGCATCGCCAGTCACCGCTTGGTATTTTTTATAAACTGCTGAGGCAACTGCCGTGTGAGGATCCTCGATATAGGCATCTATTTGATAAACACGTTTAATTTCTGCCGCAGTTTCTTCCTCAGTCGCATATTCAGCTGCAAAGAGATCCAGAATCTCTGCATCAAAGTCTGTCAATTCATATTGTCCTTGTGTACTCAAGGCATTCATGAGTTCAGCTGTCTTAACCGCATCATTCCCCAAAAGATGGAAAATTAAACGCTCCAAGTTTGAAGATACCAAGATATCCATAGATGGACTAGTTGTTACTTTAAACTCACGTTTCTTGTCATAGACACGGGTTTTAAAGAAATCTGTCAAGACATTGTTATCATTTGAAGCACAGATCAATTTGCCGACTGGTAGACCGATTTGCTTAGCGTAAAAGGCAGCCAAGATATTTCCAAAATTTCCTGTCGGTACTGTGAAGTTGACCTTTTCACCAGCCACAATCTCACCAGACTTGACCAACTGAGCGTAGGCATAAACATAATAAACAATCTGTGGTACCAAACGACCAATGTTCATAGAGTTAGCTGATGAAAATTGCAGTTTATTAGCAGCCAACTTTTCACAAAGAGCTACATCGTTAAACATATGTTTGACGTTAGTTTGCGCATCGTCAAAGTTACCATCAATAGCAATAACATGAGTATTGTCGCCAGTCTGAGTAGTCATTTGTAACTCTTGTACCTTGCTGACACCGTCTTTTGGATAAAAGACGATAATCTCAGTTCCAGGTACATCCGCAAATCCCGCCATAGCAGCTTTTCCAGTATCACCAGATGTCGCTGTCAAAATGACGATTTTGTTCTCCAAACCATGCTTTTTAGCAGCAGTCGTCATAAAGTATGGCAAGATAGACAAGGCCATGTCTTTAAAGGCAATGGTTGAACCATGGAACAGTTCCAAATTGTATTGCCCATCCAGTTTCACCAATGGCGCAATAGCTGGGGTATCAAATTTGCTATCGTAGGCATTGTTGATACAGTAGTCCAACTCCTCTGCAGTAAAGTCATCTAAAAAGGCTGACAAAACTAACTTAGCCACTTCTTGGTAAGAAGCATCTTTCAATTTTTCAAAGTCCAATTCTACCTTTGGATAAGTAAGCGGTGTAAACAAACCACCATCCGTCGCCAAACCTTGCAAAATGGCTTGGCTGGCAGTTACTGTATTATTGGCATCACGCGTTGATTGATAAACTAATGTCATGAATCTCTATCCTTTATCTATAGTCTCTTCCATTATATCATGATTTTTCAGAAAATTCTCCCTTTATAAGAGAAATTATAGACCCAATTCTTTCTTCAAAGGCTCTAAGTAAATCATTTCTTGCTTGCCTCTCTTCTCCAGTCCTTCCTCAGCTAGAAGGAGTAAGCCTTTTGAAAACTCAACAATTGCAGATTCTTCCTCATCTGTGAGTTTTTTCTTAGAAAATTGTCGCCTTAAAGACTTGTAATCACGACCAGCTGTGGTAAAAAACGGAGCCTTTTGCAAATAAGTTTCTAATTGATCTAAATTAACCAACAATCCCAAGTGAAAGGCAGCAGAAGCAAAAGTCCTATCAAGCGGCTGAGTACACACACTACGAAACTCAACTGTTCCTCGAGTCGTTAAGTCTTGGTACTGGTAACTACGATGAGTTTGGAAATCCTCCTCCTGAGGATAGATCAATACCTCATCCCCATTAAGGGTAAATGCCTGGATCTCAGGTGTAGTCAAATAATCTTTTGCTCGAATTGGATAAAAATAATAGGTTTCACCATCCCGTTCCGCAGTAAAAATCGCAGAGTGATTCAGATAATCAAAAAAATCATTCTCATCTTTGAAGAGTCTGGCATTAACACCTACATTTTCAGGATAAATCCCATGCATAGACTCTTCCCAAAAAATATCCCTTGAAATCTTAGTATCCCAATCTTCCCCTGAAAACTCTGAATTAGCAAACAAATACGCTTTTGCTGCTTCAATTTGCGTAAAAGCATTGATAACACGCAGGTAGTTGGACTTTGAAACGTCCAGTTGAACTTGGCTCCCACAGATAAAAGCACCATATCGTGGATAATCGTGTAAATCCGTTCTTGGAACGGTTCTGCTCAACTTCAAATAGTTCATTAACATCTGATAGCGTGCAGAAGCAACTGGTTGATTATCATTCTTCTCCCAGTAGGGATGGATTCCAGAACCAGCAATGGCATGCTTTGTTTCACCCAACTTTTTCTGAATCAGATCCATGTAGTCTCTAAAACGCTCCTCAACCTCTTGAATGGATTTAGCCCTACCAAAAGCAAACTCAATGGTCGTATAAGCAACTTCAAATAAGATAGTATCCTGACTTAAGGGATCTAGCAACTGAATTGGATTACCAAAATCATCAACTTTTTCGATAGTAAAGCCCAGTACTGATGGTAAATACCGAAACAGTTCCTTAACAATCTCAATATCCGTAGCCCTACCCTCTAAATTTACAACAGGATACTCCAGCTCAACCCCAACAAATAAATCAGGCTTCTCTTTTATATTTTCTAAGTAGCGCTTCTTAAGCAAGTCAACCGAACGAGACATTAACCACCAAACTCTTTCATAATCTACATAAAATGTGAATAAGTAATATTATACCAAAAAACACACTAAAAATGATTAGAATAAGAAGAAAAAGATAATTCATCAGTTATCTGTACTTAAAGAAAAATATCAAAATCTTCACCAAATCAAAAAACAAGGTCCGAAAACCTTGTCGTTATTACTATACCGGCGGCCAACAAACTAGCGTTAAAATAAGTTTAAATAAATAACAAAAAAGCGATTAAATCAAGATATTATCACACGCTAGTTAGTATTGAAATTAAGGAAATTGACCAGTGGTTGACCAAATAAATTTTTAGTTTTTACTATAATTTCTAAGTTGAAAATTTAATAATCACAATTTTTGATACATCGTTCGATACCGTATTCGGCGCAATCGATATAGTCCAATTTCCATTCTTAAAATTAGTTTAAATAGCGCAGTCTTTTAAACTAGTTTTGAGAATCCAAAAAATCTTCCTACATATGTAAGAAGATTTTTTAATTATTCTATGATTGTATAATCTCCACTATCTAATAAATCTATTACTTTTTGAACAAACTGAGTTGAAAGTAAATCTACTATATCAGCTCCATGAGTTTGAAAATTCTCATCTATTTCTTTGATTTCTAATTGAGTATTTTTTTCTACTCTTTCTTCTGTAATTGGGGTATGAAAACTATATTCACCAATTTCATAATACAAGAAATAAAGATATTTTTTCTCACCCAAGCTATAATCAAAAAAATCAACTTCCTTATTTTTATCGTAGTCATAGTAACTATTTTCCTTAATAATATCGTTTATTTTTTCATTATATAGTTTTGTATAATTTTTTTGATAACTATATACTCGTTGTATTTTTTCCCCGTCATACTTTTTATGAATTAGTTTGGGGCTGAAGTTTAATAATAAATCTTCTTTCATACTATAGTATTTTTCTTTTTGTTCCTTTGCATTTTCAATATTATCTTCTTTGTATTTATAGAACCCACCTTGCTTATAATCTTTTATTTTATCTCGATAGTTTTTTGCTCTTTTATTAACAGAATATATACATTCTGCAATAATTTGATTTGTTATTTTTTTATTCTTAATTAAATCAGTATATCTCTTAGGAGTTCTCATTTTTTAACCCTCATATTGTTTCTATCTTATAGTATATATTTTAACAAAAATCTTCTTATTATAAAACAAGAAGATTTTTTATTATTCTAGTTCTTTCTACGTACTGTTACAAGTCCAAATGCTCCAAGAATTGCACCGAGTACCAACATTGCAACACTCGATGACTCGCCTGTATCTGGCAATGATTTTGCACGTTCTACTCGTGAATAAATCGGCTTACTTGATGCCTGTTGCTGACCCACATAAGCATGTCCATTCACAGTAACATTGCCTTTGTCATCAATAGTGACTACCTTATTATCGTCAAGCACTCTGTTCAAACTGCTAATGTCAAATTTAGGAAGTTCATCAGCAGTTGGTGCTCCGTTAGGAATTGCAATGATAGTTCCGTCAGGCAATGTTGCGATGACGTTATCTTTTGCTTTTTCTTCCAAATCTTGAAGCTTGTCAAATTTATCTTGAATTTTATTAAGTTTTACTTGTTCAGCTTCAAGTGTGGTTGCTATTGCATCAACAAGATTTTTTGCGCTTTTAGCTTTAGCTTCAGCATTTTTAAGTGCATCTTGTTTTTCAGCTAATGTTGTTTGAGCTTTAGCCAAATTGATTGGTGCTTCAACATAAGCTTTTAGTTTTTCCTCAAGAGCTTTAGCTTCTTTAACCAAGCTGTCTTTTTCCTCAATCAATTTAGCTTTTTTAGCTTTAAGAGCTTCAAGTTTTGATTCTTGTTTTGTAACTTCAGTTTTTACATCAGCAAGAGCTTGAACTTTTTGTTCTTGAACACGTTTAGCTGATTCAAGAGCTGATTTAGCATCATCAAGAGCTTGTTTCTTAGAAGCAAGGTCGGCTGAGAAGTTATCAACTGCTTTTTGAGCTTCAGCTTGACGTTTTTGTGCGCTGTCAAGAGCAAGTTTTGCAAGACGCAAGTTGTTTTCAGCAACAGTAGTTTGGATTGGTGTAGCAGTAGCATCAGCCAATATCTTTTCTGCTGAAGTTTTAAGGTCTAAAGCGTTAGCATAGTCAGTTGATGCTTGTTTAAGAGCATCATTTGCTTTTTCTGAAGCAGTTTGAGCTGTATCTTTTTCAGCTTTAGCGTCTTCGTAAGCTTTTTGGATAGCTTCAGCATTTGTTGGGTTTACAAGAGTTGTACCTTTATTGCTAAATGCAATTACAAGCCAGTAATCACCGTTGATGTTTGCAATATCAAGACCAACGTTTTTAGCAAAATTAAGGTTAGCTTTTAAGTGTCCCCAGTTTGAATGAGCGTCATCAAATGATGTACCTAGCAAAGCTTTAACAACGGCTTCTTTAAGGTTATACATTGATTTGAAGTCATCTTTTGAACCTAGACGTTCTAGGTTTTCAACACCAGCTCCAATGTGTCCGTGTGTAAGTGGGCTCTTACCACGTTGTTCGTATTCACGTGCACGACTAGTTGCTAATTCGATAGCTTCTTTAGTAACGCCAGTGTTTTCTTTTGATGTTACAAGATATTTAGAGTTATCTTTCAATTGTTCACGGACTTGTTTCAATCCTTGAACATACAAGTGAGAAATTTCTTCTTTTTGTGCTTGAGTTAGATTGTCGATATCAACAGGTTGGCTCTTAGCATTTTTACCAATTGAAGTTTCTGTATTTTCAATAGCTTTAGCACCAGAGTCAGTCATGAAGTCATCATCACCTGATGCAATGTCTTCTTTGAATTGAGTCAAATCTGGAATTTTGACAATATCAACGCTATCTAAAGCTTTTGTAGCTTTATAAAGTTTATCTTCAGCTTGAGAAAGTGTTGTTGTAGCACCATTAGCTTTTGTAGTAGCTGATTCAAGGTTGCTTTTAGCGTCATTTACTAAAGTTGCTTTAGCATCAACGTCTGCTTGAGCGTTGTCAATAGTTTCTTGACGTTTTTCATCAGCTTTCTTAGCATCAGTCAAAGCTGTGTCTGCAAGAGTAACATTCTTTTCAGCACCTTTAGTTTCAGCTTTAGCTTCGTCAAGTTTATCTTCAGCTTGAGCAAGTCCAGTTCCTGAAATTGCGTCTTTAGCTGATTGAACTTGAGTTTCTTTAGCAGAAACATCAGCGTTAGCATCTTTTAGTTCTTGTTCAGCGGTAGATACACCTGTTTGAGCTTTAGTTACAGTTTCAGTTTGAGTTGCAATTTTTGCATCAGTATTAGCTGTTTCTGTTTCGTTGGCTTTTTGGTCAGCAAGGTTAGCTTTCTGGTCAGTTTTATTAGCTTCAATGTTTTGAGGTGTAGCTTTAGAAGCAATTTCTTCAGCGTGTTTAACAGCGTCAGTAGCTTCAGTAACTTCTGTTTGAGCGCTAGACACTTGATTGTTAGCGTCATTAGCTTTATCTTGTGCATCAGTAAGTTGTTCTTTAGTTTTTTCTACAACTTGTTTTTGAGCATCAAGAGCTGGTTTTACTTCTGATGATTTTTCAACAGTTTTTGTTGTAGGTTTTTCAACGATAGCTGGTTCATTGACACTTGTTGCCGTAGCTAGTTCAGAGTTAGCTTCTTGAGCAAGTGCAGGCACACCAGCTGATGCAAGTCCAATAACTGCTGTACTTGTCAGAATTTGCAATTTTTTCATCAATTTCTCCTTTAATCACTTATTGAGTGATTTTTATAGTTTCATTATATTATTTTATCATTTATTAGTGCAATATTCAACACTTACTATTATTTTAAGTGTAATTTATGCTACTTATTATTTATAATTTTTATCTTTACAATAATAAGTGAAGGTAAAAAAATATGAATCAAAATAACTTACAAACATTTATTGCAAAAAGAATTAGATATTTACGTCTTACAAAAGGATTAAGTCAAGAGAAACTCTCAGAATTAGCTGGACTGGGTTCTAAACATATTCATAACATCGAAAACGAAAAATATAATTTTCAAATACAAACACTGAATAAAATTCTAACGGCTCTTGAAGTAGATGAAAAAACTTTTTTCAACTTTGATTTCCCAATCCAAAGTAAAGAAATTGAATACATCATCAGTCAACTTGAACAGCTTCCAGAGCCACAAAAAACAGATATAATAGATGCAATATCTACTTTATTAAACAATATAAACAACCGCTGAGAAAATCTCAGCGGTTTATTTTTATCCCAAAATTATCCTCTAAATTACTTAGAAAATTTCCTCTCCAAAATGAGTCATTTATATTCTTGTAAAATTCAACTAAATACTGTTTAAATGAAATTTCTGTTATTACTCTATTTTTATTTTGTTCTTCAATCTTTTCTTTATACTTTTTAAACTGATACTTCTCGAAATCATAAATTTTAGTAGCAAGTTGAGAAACTGCTTTTTCATTCTCATGTTTCAAATAAGATTTTTTGAACTTATTAACAGATTTTTCAAGATTAAAAAGTGGTATAAATTCTTGATTTTTTAACTTATTATAGAATTCATCTACTTCTTTTAATCTACTATTGTGTTCATCAAATGATAATTCTGGTGCTACAGATTTCAATATTTTTATGCGCCCTCTAACATCCTCTAATAATTCACCTACTCTTTCAGCTTGTTCGATGCACAAATTTTGATTTCCAAACCAATCTTCCTTTAATCTCTGTTGGAATTCTTCTAATAAAGTACTTATAGTTAATTCAAAATTAGTTTCTAATACTTCATCATTAATTAACTGCATAATTGTTGATTTAGTATGTAGTTGAATATGAAAGAAATTAATCGGTTTTTGACGTCTTTCAATCTCCAGTTTTAATGAAAAAAGATAGTCTTCATTCATTAAGTAGCGAGGCTTACCAGAATTTTTAAACATTTCTCTAATTTGCTCTTCTGCTGTTTTAAAACCTTGCAGTTGCAATTGCTTCACTAGCTTATCTTCTTTTTTATAGAGACTATCCCAGCTCGAGAGAATTTTTGGATTTTCCCCAAATTTTGGAAATACATATAAATCATCAGCAACTTCCTTTCCTTGGAAATTTTCGTATATTTCTGTTCTGCGTTCTCCCTCTGAAAACTGTAAATATCGTCCTAGTACATCCTTTTTCAAAATATCACGAATTTGTTTTTCAGTTAAATCCATATAAAATTCTTTTTCTATTTTTCCGCCAGGGTAATTTCTAATATAATCCAAAGCTTCTTTTACATTATAGTACTTTTCACTCAATATACTATCCTCCGAATCGTTATTTTCAGCTTATCAAATATAATTTCCTAATGCAAATTTTTTTATTTTTTTCCTTATGGTGCATTTGACGACTAAAATATTTTTGAATGATAAACTGAAAATGTAAATAAAGAACGTTCAACTATTTACCAAAAAAATTAAAGAAAGCACTAGCTTTAAGCTAGTATAGGTGTCTTCTTATGACAAATAATGAAAAATTATTGCAAACGGGATTGTTCGGGAACAATGCAAATCAATCAGATAGTTCGATTGTAAATGACCGTCGAACTGCTCCAATTCTTACTAATCTCTCAACTTGTATTGCTATCAGTGTTACAGAGCCAAAACCATATTTTCCGATTGTCGGTTTTGAGAAAAATAGTAATGGAAAAAACGCTCCTATTTTTTCAGAAAAATCAATTGGTTATGAAGTATTTTTATCAATGCCAAAGGACAATGGAGCTGTTAAATTGATTAGTTTAGTTGTTCCAAATTTGGATATTGCAAACAAAATTCAGTTCAGACATTTGTATCAGTTAGTCAACCCGCGAGGTCGTTACAAGTATAAAAGTTATGATGTTATAGAAGTTTGGGCTGAAGACGTTAAAGAAGTTAGTTTAAAGTAGAAAGAAAATAGATATGAAAGATATTTCTAAAGAATTAGATAATTTAACAGCGTTTGACCTTCCTATCGAACTACGTAGAATTTTAGCAGCATACATAAATTCTGAAGTTCAAGGACGAGTTTCATCTTTTGTTAATTTGAGTTTAGTTTACTCAAACGGTCGTTACACTGATTTCATTCGTGCTTACATGTATTTTGAACTCATGCGTCGCAAAATGTTAAAGGAAATGGAAGAAATTTGTAGGGTTTTATGATTAGATATAGGTTAAATGAAAATACAGGTCATTTAATGCCAAGCTTGCCAAATTTCGTAACTCTGCTTCAAGTAGTTGGAGCAGGGTTACTATTTTGTGGCTTTATTATTAAATGGCTAGTATTTAAAGGAACAGAAGTTGGTATTCTTAGAAGTGAAGCACAGCTTGGTTTGAATTTAATAGTGATTGGAATAGCTGTCTTGCTTTTGACGAATCTTGTTTTATTGGTTCGATTTGTTTTTAAACTATCAAAATTTGGTTCAGTATCTCTATACTATCAGCTAAGGTTGATAGAACGACAGACACACTCTGCGTTGTTAGATTCAGCAACTGCGAATCGCAAACTTGGTAGCAAATTCATAGATGTTAGTAAGGCGCATGCGGACTTCGAGAAGTCAAGCAGGCGCATCACGGTTAAAATCAAAAAATTAGCTGACCAGAGTACTGAGGATTTAGAGACGTTTGCGGAAATGTTATCAGCTTGCTTAGTGGGAAAAAATCGTACACTCATAGTTTTAGATTATTGGTTAAGTGAAGATAAAACAGAATTTATCTATTTATTAGATGACATTGTAGAAGCTAAAGCAAGACAGCTAAAACCAAAGAAGATAACCGAATTAAAATCAGCTAATGATTTTGAAATAACAGTTGAAGAAGGCTTGACATTCTCAATGCTGAGAAATATTCACGCGTTAATTGTTGGCAATACCTCAAGCTCAAAGACAACATTCTTAAAATCGTTACTTACTCAAGTTTTTATGTTTGATTCAGAAGTTGATTTAACAATCTTAGATGTTAAATCTGAGTTCAGTTCTTGGACTTTTCTTCCAACAGGTGTAATTCTTTCTGATAGTGAAGAGATTTTAGCATATTTTGAAGATTTGTTGGAATTAGTTATTAAACGTGAAAAAGAAATTGCAAAATTATCAGCACGTGATGATATTACTGGCGCAACTTTTGTGAATTTCGGTAAAGAGATGAAAATGAAGCTATGTGTTATCGAAGAGTATTCGGCTATGCTTTCTAGCATCACGGATAATAAGATGAGAAGAAGGATTCAAGATTTGGTTTTATCTATCGTTTCACGTTCTCGTTCGAGTGGTGTCTACATGTGTATCTGCATGCAACAACCGCGTTCTGAATTGCTTTCAACAGCTATTAGGGATAACTTAGGTGTTCGTATCTGTTTATCAAATGGCGCAATAACTGACGAATTAGCTCGCATGGTATTTGGAGAAGCAGATAATATAGATAATCATGCGGTCAGATTTTCAGGTTATATCATGACTAGTGATGGACAGTTCAGCAAACCCAGACGATTCTGGAACATCAATCTACATGAGAACGGTTTGGAAAAGATTAGTATTTTTAAAAAGGCTTTTATGTACGGTATAAAGAATCGAAAATCATTGGAACAACCCGCGTCTAACCCTTAAAATTTGAAACTGTGCTGTGTTAATTCTTGAACCTTTTGGACGCCACATTTTGCTCCGTCAGTGGCGTCCATATCAAGAACATATCTAATCAACACAAATCAACACAAACTATTCATTTTGTGTCAAAAACAGAAAGGATTTTTATGAAAATTAATCAAAATGATAGAAAACGAAAATTTTTTGGTCAAATTTCATTTGAGTATGAACATAATGCAAATTCAAAATTAACTGAAAAAGCTTTTCGTGAATCAGTTATTCAACGGATTAAAGACTATTGTAAAAATGAAGAAGATAGGTATCATATTATTTTTCACGATAAAGATATAAAAGATGACGGAAGTTCAAAACCACTACATGCTCATTTTTATATTGATTTCAAGCATGCTCATACTTATTCATCTGTTTATAAAGCTTTATCAATTTCAAGAGAAAAAAATTTAGAATTTGTTCGTAGTTCGATAAAAGCATGCCGATATTTAACGCATCGCAATGAACGTAACATGGAAGAACATAAATTTCCCTACGAAGTCGCAGACGTTATTTCATCAGAAAATGCAAACTATATCGATGATATCATGGGAAAAATCAAAAATCACAGCAAAGAAAAAGCTGACAATGGTCTAGAAATAGACGATTATTGTTTAGAATTAAGCTATCTAATCTCAGAAGAAGGCTTACTTACAACTGAAGCAAAACAACAATTGTTTGAGCAATTCACTCAACGTATAGCACAAAAAGCATGGAATTCAAATAAAAGACAATTTGAGGAAAACAGACAAGAATTTATTCATAAGGAGTTTATTCGTATGAGCAAGGGGGAACGAAATCATACAGGTATTTATATTCAAGCTGAAGGAGGAACAGGGAAATCATATTTAGCACGCTTACTTGCAGAAGAACATGATAGATTAGGCGCACATACTCCATCTATTAATAAGAAACGATTTGATTTGGGTTCAGGTTATAAAGGGGAAAAAACAATTGTAATCAATGAATTAGATTCAAGTTGTGGCATGACTTTTCGAGAGTTATTTCAGATACTAGAACCAGATTCTGCAACTCAGCTTAGTTCACGATTTAAAGATGCGTACATCATCAATGACTTAACAATTATTACAAATTCAGATACTTATTGGGATTGGTGTGATTCGTGGTTTGGAAAGAAAAATAAAGAATATCATCAACTAATGCGAAGAATTAGATTTGTAATCAAAATGGCTCACGATGAAAAGAATAAAGCTATCAAAATTGAATTATGGAATTACACAGCTACACGCGATTTAAAAGAAAAAGCGAAACAAGCATTTAAAAAAATAGATACGTATACACTAAAAAGTGTAGAAAATGAAGAAGAATTTCGAAAAATTGCTTCGGGTATATTAGAAAGAATTAAAAAAGAAAAAAATATTGATAGTAAAAGAAAAGTTATCGCTACAATCCCAACCGACCAAAGTGAGTGTAGCGATAACTAAAACTAGTGGAAATAATAAATACTATTTCTGCTTCTATTTTATCATAGAAAGAGAAAAATTTATATGACAGATAAGATTTTAATCAAAATAGAGAATTTAGAAGTACAGTTACCTGCCTCTCATATCATCGTTAAGAAAGATGAATATCTTGACTTAAAAAACAAAGCATCACAGGGGCAATATATGAGCTTATCAGAGGTTTTAGAGATGGTTTCAGTCTCTCGACCTTGGATACTGGAACATGTTCTTTATCAGCCTGATATCCGTTCAAAAATCGATATTGATAAAAACAAAGATGGGTTTGTGAAATATCCAGACAGTCAGGGTGGACGGTACTACTTTTTAGCTAGCAAAACGAAACAATTTTTTGAAGAAAACTTTGCAGAAATTTTTAGTTTATGATACGATAATCAAGATAATATCTTGATTATCGACTTTTAGAAAGAGGTAATCATGTCAGTTTCATACAGAAAAAGAGGAAAAAAGAATTTATGGGATTATAGAATATTTGATAAGAACCGAAAGGTGGTTGCTTCTAATTCAGGTTTTAAAACAAAGCGAGAAGCTGAAATTGAAGCTTTAGCTCTTGAATTAAAGTTAATTAATGGTGCGATAATTAATAAAAATATTACACTCTTTGAACTTTGGGAAAAATGGTTAGAGTTAACAGTTAAACCACTTGGAAAGGCAGAGGCTACATTTAATAAACATTTATTACGTGGTAAGTTTATTAAAGAATATTTTAAAGATAAATCAGCCTTAAAAATCAAAGCAAGCGAATATCAAGCATTTATTAATAAGTACGCTGAAACAAATTGTCGTGACAATGTTAGTAGAATGAATGCGGAAATTAGAAATGTGATTGTGTTTGCTAAAAGAGATAAGCTAAATATAGAAGATATTACTGAAGGTGTCATTCTTTCAGGTCGTCCCCCCAAAAAAAGAAAAGATGAAAAATATATTCATAGTTTTAATGACTATCAAAAACTAGTAACATATTTAGAAAACAATCTTGATTTAACAACTTCAATTGTGCCGTTTTTACTATTGATTCAACTAAAAACTGGATTACGAGCAGGAGAGGTTGCAGGTCTAACGTGGGATTGTGTATTGTGGGAAAGTTCAGAAATCAAAACTTATAGACGATATGATACAGCTAGAAAGCGGTGGGCAAACCCAAAAACTGAAGAATCAATCCGTGTAATTCCAGTTGATAGTGATACGCTAACTATTTTAAAAAAATTAAAACAAGAGCAAACTGTATTCATTAAAAACGGCACAATTACAAATAACGAAAATATAATTTTAGTAGATTTGAATTATAAGATTGTAACAAATGCAGGAATCAATAAACATCTCAAGCAAATTTTAAAAGATTTAAAAATTTATCCACAAAATATGACAAGTACAGGTCTAAGACACACGTATTGTTCAACAATGTTAGCGAAGGGTGTTGATATTTGGGCAGTTTCGAAGTTAATGGGACACCGAGATATTAAACAAATAACTGAAACTTACGGCCATCTAATAAAGGAGAAAGCAGAAATTGAAAACAATAAAGTTAGAGCAGTATTAACAAGTTTAGTTAAAAAAAAGAATTATTGACCAAATGTTGACCAAAGAAAAAAGGAACGTTGATTTAATAACGTTCCTTAATACTATACTATACCGGCGGCCGGGGTCGAACCGGCACGTCCTTGCGGACACTGGATTTTGAGTCCAGCGCGTCTGCCAATTCCGCCACGCCGGCAAATAGTAACTGGGGTAGCTGGATTCGAACCAACGCATGAGGGAGTCAAAGTCCCTTGCCTTACCGCTTGGCTATACCCCAATAATATAAAATAGGCGAGTGATGGGGATCGAACCCACGCATGCCAGAGCCACAATCTGGTGTGTTAACCACTTCACCACACCCGCCATAATTCTATAAACACGGGCAGTAGGAATTGAACCCACACTGAAGGTTTTGGAGACCTTAGTTCTACCTTTAAACTATGCCCGTAACTAAAGGAATGGAAGGGGAGGGATTCGAACCCCCGAACCCGAAGGAGCGGATTTACAGTCCGCCGCGTTTAGCCTCTTCGCTACCCTTCCTAGTCATAAGTATATGGCGCGAGA
>NZ_JAKUWG010000008.1:0-8210 GCF_026782285.1 Streptococcus oralis | reverse complement strand
GATTTACCCACTACAAATATTATAGAGCCCCACCTAGCCTTCCTAAAAATGTAATGATTTAACTAACTTATAGTTAGCTCCTGATTTCATTTGATAATAGGCTTGAAGATGTTGTCAAATGAAAGATCATATATGCATAAGAAAACACCTCTGTGTTATACTTGTTGTTCACCACAAACACAAGAAAGGCACAGAGATGCAAATCAATTATACTACAAAAGCTAAACACTTGACAATCCATAGTCGTCGCTTAATCGAACGATGGAAAATATAAGGGAAATCAAATAGAGAAATCGCCTCTCTACTTGGAAAAGCTCCTCAGACCATCCACAATGAAATCAAGCGTGGGACAGTCCTGCAATGTATTGGAAAAGGACGTTTCAAAGCGAAAAACTACTGTCTACTGACCTTGACGGATCAAAGGAGCAGACACTAAATCATTCGATTAATTCCAAATAAAATCGCTGAGTCTGTCAA
Source organism: Streptococcus oralis (assembly GCF_026782285.1). GTDB lineage: Bacteria > Bacillota > Bacilli > Lactobacillales > Streptococcaceae > Streptococcus > Streptococcus oralis_CG. The sequence goes on along the minus strand of NZ_JAKUWG010000008.1, from coordinate 7,733 downwards.
TCAGGCTCTAAGACTCATCTTAAGACAACACAAGATTCTTTCCATCACGGCAGATAATGGAGCCGAATTCAACCGCTTATCTGATGTGTTTTCTAAGGAGCATATCTACTATGCACACCCCTATGCCTCTTGGGAAAGGAAAGGGGAACCAATGAGAATCACAACAGGCTCATTCGTAGATGGTTACCTAAAGGAACCAAGAAAACGACTTCCAAAGAAGTCGCCTCCATCGAAAACTGGATCAATAACTATCCTAAAAAATGCTTGGACTACAAGTCGCCCAGAGAAGACTGCTTGCTGGCTAACTTGAACTTGAAATTTAGCCTTGTATAAAAATTTAAGAAAAACAGAAATTTTTTTTATAAAAGCCTTTACAAAAAAAAATAAAGTGGTATAATTGAATTACAAACAAGTGCAAACGTTTTCGTAAAACGTTTGCCTAAATAAAATAAAGGAGATTTGAATGATGAAAGCTACATTCAAAAATGTCTTGTCTTTCGAGTTTTGGCAGAAATTCGGTAAGGCTTTGATGGTGGTTATCGCTGTTATGCCAGCCGCTGGATTGATGATCTCAATCGGTAAGTCACTCGTCATGATTAACCCTAACTTTGCTCCACTAGTTATTACAGGTGGAATCCTTGAGCAAATTGGTTGGGGGGTTATTGGTAACCTTCATATCTTGTTTGCTCTTGCTATCGGAGGCAGCTGGGCTAAAGAGCGCGCTGGTGGTGCTTTTGCTGCTGGTCTTGCCTTCATCTTGATTAACCGCATCACAGGTACTATCTTTGGTGTGTCAGGAGATATGTTAAAAGATCCTAATGCCATGGTTTCAACACTATTTGGTGGATCAATCAAAGTTGCTGATTACTTTATCAGTGTTCTTGAAGCACCAGCCCTTAACATGGGTGTCTTCGTAGGGATTATCTCAGGTTTTGTAGGGGCAACTGCCTATAACAAATACTACAACTACCGTAAACTTCCAGACGCACTTTCATTCTTTAATGGTAAACGTTTTGTACCATTTGTCGTTATTCTTCGTTCAACAATTGCAGCGATTGCACTTGCTGCTTTCTGGCCAGTAGTTCAAACAGGTATCAATAGCTTTGGTATTTGGATTGCCAACTCACAAGAAACTGCACCAATTCTCGCACCATTCTTGTATGGTACCTTGGAACGTTTGCTCTTGCCATTTGGTCTTCACCACATGCTCACTATCCCAATGAACTATACAGCTCTTGGTGGAACATACGAAATCCTTACTGGAGCAGCAAAAGGTACACAAGTATTTGGTCAAGACCCACTTTGGCTTGCTTGGGTGACAGACCTTGTTAACCTTAAAGGTTCAAATGCTGACCAATACCAACACCTTCTTACAACTATCACTCCAGCTCGTTTCAAAGTTGGTCAAATGATCGGTTCATTCGGTATCTTGATGGGTGTCATCGTTGCTATCTACCGCAATGTTGATGCTGACAAGAAACACCAATACAAGGGTATGATGATTGCGACAGCCCTTGCAACATTCTTGACAGGGGTTACTGAACCTATCGAGTATATGTTTATGTTTATCGCAACGCCTCTTTACCTAGTGTATGCTCTTGTTCAAGGTGCTGCCTTTGCTATGGCGGATATTGTTCACCTTCGTATGCACTCATTCGGTTCAATTGAATTCTTGACTCGTACTCCGCTAGCTATCAACGCTGGTCTTGGTATGGATATTATTAACTTTATCTGGGTAACTGTCCTCTTTGCAGTGATCATGTACTTCATCGCGAACTTCATGATTAAGAAATTCAACTACGCAACTCCAGGACGTAACGGAAACTATGAAACTGCTGAAGGAGCATCAGAAGATGCAGCTTCAGGTGAAACAAAAGTTGCCGCTGCTTCTCAAGCTGTAAATATCATTAACCTTCTTGGTGGTCGTGCAAACATCGTAGATGTAGATGCATGTATGACTCGTCTTCGTGTAACTGTTAAGGATGCAGATCGTGTTGGTACTGAGGAAGAATGGAAAGCTGAAGGAGCTATGGGTCTTGTCATGAAAGGACAAGGTGTCCAAGCTATCTACGGACCAAAAGCTGACGTATTGAAATCTGATATCCAAGATATCCTTGACTCAGGTGAAGTAATTCCTGAAACTCTTCCAAGCCAAATGACAGAAGCTCAACAAAATACTGTACATTTCAAGGGTGTAACTGAGGAAGTTTACTCAGTAGCTGACGGTCAAGTCATTGCCTTGGAACAAGTGAAAGACCCAGTTTTTGCTCAAAAAATGATGGGTGATGGTTTTGCAGTAGAACCAGCCAATGGGAATATCGTATCTCCAGTTTCTGGTACTGTATCAAGTATCTTCCCAACAAAACACGCTCTTGGTCTTGTGACTGAAGCAGGTCTTGAAGTACTTGTTCACATCGGTTTGGATACTGTAAGCCTTGAAGGTAAACCATTCACAGTTCACGTTTCTGAAGGACAAAAGGTTGCTGCTGGTGATCTTCTTGTTACAGCTGACTTGGATGCTATCCGTGCAGCAGGTCGTGAAACTTCAACAGTGGTTGTCTTCACAAATGGAGATGTTCTCAAATCTGTTAAATTAGAACAAACTGGTTCTCTTGCAGCTAAAACAGCAGTTGCTAAAGTAGAATTGTAATATACTTGAGGTTGGAAGCTGTTTTCCAACCTCTTGTTTTAGGAGAAAAGCATGAAATTTTTAACACTCAATACCCACAGTTGGATGGAGAAGGAAGCAGAGGAAAAATTCCAGCTCTTACTCCAGGATATTCTTGATAAGGACTATGATTTGATTTGCTTCCAAGAAATCAATCAAGAAATTACTTCTCCAGAAGTGGAGGTTGATTATCTTTATCAAGCTTTACCAGCGGCAGAACCCATTCATCAGGATCACTATGTGAGACTTTTGGTTGAAAAGTTGGTTGAGAAGGGGAGAACCTACTACTGGACTTGGGCTTACAATCACATCGGCTATGACCGCTACCATGAAGGTGTAGCAATCTTATCTAAGACACCGATTCAAGCGCGTGAAATTTTAGTGTCAGATGTGGATGATCCAACTGACTACCATACTCGCCGTGTCGCCTTGGCAGAGACAGTGGTTGAAGGCAAGGAGCTTGCTCTTGCAAGCGTCCATCTCTCTTGGTGGGATAAAGGTTTCCAGGAAGAATGGGCTCGATTTGAGGCTGTCCTGAAAGGTTTGAACAAACCTCTGATTTTGGCAGGTGATTTCAATAATCCAGCTGGTCAGGAAGGTTACCAAGCGATTTTAGCTAGTCCACTGGATTTGCAAGATGCTTTTGAAGTTGCTAAGGAGAGAAGCGGTAGCTATACCGTTCCACCAGAAATTGATGGTTGGAAAGGCAATGCTGAACCGCTTCGAATTGACTATGTCTTTACAACGAAAGAGTTAGAAGTAGAAAGCTTGCATGTAGTTTTTGATGGTCAGAATAGTCCACAAGTCAGCGATCATTATGGTTTGAACGCGGTATTAAATTGGAAATAAAAGTAAAAAATGAAAGGGAGCGATTCCTTTCATTTTTTTACAAAAATCCCTATAATTACTATTTTGGAGAAGGAGTTTTTTGTATATTTGTATATTATCAGGAAATATCCACAAATAAGTTTTTAAAAATTTACGGTCAAAAAAAAATCGCTAATATTAACTATTTATGATAGAATGAAATTATGAAATAAAAGGAGGACTGGAATGTTTTTTCAGGATAGAAAGATAAAATATTCAATCCGCAAATTGTCAGTTGCTACTGTGTCCCTTGCGATTGGATTTTTGTTTGCGCCTGCGGCGCTTGGAGTCGCTCAAGTAGCTCAAGCTGATGAGCTTGCAACTACTGAACAAGTGGAGAATAAAGCAGAGAATCAGGTCTCGGTGGGCTCTTCTGCAACAGAGCAAGCAGAGCCTCAGAAAGAAAGCCAAGTTGCTTTGAAATCTTCTGAATCTGCGGTAGCAGAGACAAGTGAAGCGATAGCATCTACTGGTTTTAGAAATGCTCAGCCAGCTACAGGCACTGCCCAAGCAACTCCAGTAAATGCTAGTCTAAACAAGAGCACTTTAGAGAACTACCTCAAAAACTTGCGCAGCAAGGACTTTTCAAGTAAGACAGACGATAGTCTAGAAATCTTGAATGGCGTGATGGCAGCTGCTGATAGCGTGCTTCAAACTGCAACAAAGCAAGAAGAGATTGATAAAGTTTATCGCAATCTCGTAACCTTTGTCAATTCAGGTCTTCGTGATAAAAATCCGAAGTTCATCCCAGATCAGGATAAAACTCCTCGCTCGGCACTTTATGAGTTTGAAAGTGCTACACCAGGAAAAACAACTCCGCTTACTCTGAACTACTTGAAGCCAGAAGACACAAAAATCTACAAAAAGGGCGATAAAGTAAAGGCCATCCAGCCAACTGAAACAACTTATGTAGAGTATGATGGAAGTGGTAGATGGACCTTTAAGGGCTATGACCATGATAGTCAGGTGATTGACAAAGATGATGTTTTCTTCACAGGTAAGTGGGAATATACACCAACACCATACAAGGCTACCTATAGAGCAGTTAATGGCTCACCTGGGAAAACTCCGCCATCTTATGTTGCAAATTGGAGCCCAGAAGATAAAAGAAGATTTGCTGAGGGTGAAGTAGTAAAAGCACAAGAATTTCACTATGTTTTTTATACTTCAGAAGAATACCCTAACCGAAAAGGCTATTGGGCTTTGACTGGCTTTGATGCTCCAAGTAAAGTGGCAAACAATGGCGATGTAGAGTTCGTAGGAACTTGGAAATACTTTGAGGATGTCACTGTATCCTACAAGCCTATGAACCAGCACGATTTTGATAATTTTTATCATTTACCAAGTAGTCCTAAGACCTCACGTGACGAATATAAATTACCTCTTCCTAAGGAGATAAAAGATCTAGAAAGTAAGCTATACGATTACAAGCTTTCTCTCAATCAGTTTGATAAACGTGATGAGTATTTACCTAAAGATATACTGGATACGGTAGCAGCCTTGCTTCGCTACGATGAAGTTCAAGGTGTCTACAAACCCTTTTATGATGCGGAAAATGAAGGAAATTGGACCTTTGAGGAAGATGTAGTAGATTTAACCTTCAGTCGTGAACTAGAGCGGGCGGCTACATATGGGGAAATACCAAAAGTTACAATACCATTGATGTTTAAATTTACACCAGTTCCTCGGAAACCGACTTATGAGTTTGTCAGTGGAACGGCTGGCAAAGAACTACCTGCTGAGATCAATAATCTGAAGCCTGTTTATATGGATGAGTGGGCGTATGCAGATAGAAAGAAATACCCGAAAGGCAAGGATATAGTTCAGTCTGTTAGACCAATTCAAGAAACCTATGAAGATAAGGACAAGAAGGGGACTTGGCACTTTAAAGGCTACGATTTTACTAAAAAACCAGTGAGCGACTGGGAGCACGATGGATGGAATCTCAAGTTCACAGGTACTTGGACATTTGAAGAGAAAAAGTACCCAGAAAACTATGAGTATGTCAGCAAAGACCCTAGCCTAGCTCTACCAGATGGACTCAGAACCTTCCCGCCAATCAGCACAGAGACATATGTTGATGGTGCTACTGTTCAGGCAAAAAAACCTGAGAAGACGACTTACATGGACTTTGAGAATAAAGGTACTTGGAAATTTGAAGGCTATGACAAGGATGAAAAGGTAGTTAATAAAGCTGGCGTCCTCTTTACAGGTAGCTGGTCCTTCACACCACACAGAGATAAGACAGTTTCCTTTGACTTTGTGAGTGATACTCCAGGGAAGACCATTCCTGATGATTTAAAGGCACAAATTCCAGCTCCTATCACGACTTCTCCATCAGATTATTCTGCCAATGTCTTTAATGAAATTCAATATCTCCTCAGTTCATACGTCGATAATGAAAATGATGGTACATGGGTTGCTCAGCAGATTCCTCAGCGAAAGGAGGAAGTTGAGAAACCAGCTGACGATGAGGATTCTACCTACACGGTTCATTGGAAATTTTTACCGACCAAGCATAGTGTTTACTATGACTTCTATACAGATTCAAAAGATGATTCTGGTCAAACGATCTATCCGCCATCAACTTTGTATAATCTAATCACTTACGAAAGAGAATTTGTCAAGGGTGAAAAAGCTCGCGTTAAAATGCCATCTAAAACAAGATTTGAGGATCCTGATGGCAGAGGGACTTGGGTCTTTGATGACTACTATGAAGATGATAATACGACTATTTCTCCACGCGTGAAAACAGTAGAGAACGCAGACGTCCTCTTCAAAGGAAAATGGATTTTTGTTCCTACTGATCAGTCTGATACAATCTACAGATTAGAGTATAAATTTACTAACTCGACTCCTGCCTATCCTCTTCCAAATAAGATTCGCGATATGCTTCCAGCTGGCACTGATTTCGTTGCACGAGCTGATGATTACAAAGATGCAAGCAAACTTGACACCACCACAGTAACTGTTCCGACAGGTACTTGGACCTTCCATGGTTTTGATGCGGATAAATACGGAAAAGCTATTGCAGGTACGAAAGTGAAGACCATCACAGGCTCTTGGAGCTTTACGCCAAATGGTGTAGATTATCAGTTCCAATCAACCAATCCTGCTTTTGCACTACCAGATCATATCACCAAGTTGACTCCGAAAAATCCTTATGATTACAAGTTATACCCTAAGGAAATTCTGGCTGAACAACCAAGTGAAACGACTTATGTTGATACAGCAAACAAGGTAACTTGGAAATTTGAAGGATACGATAAAGAAAAAATCGTTGTAGGAAAAGGCAGACAGACTTTCCTTGGAAGCTGGGTACCTACTCCAAATCCAGAATATGTATTCAAATCATCTAAAGCAGGTGTTCCATTGCCACAAAGTATTTTAGAAGAGTTGCCAAGTGATGAAGCTTCTTATAAGGTTGGAGACACTATTGTAGCCAAACAACCTGCTAAAGAATCAGTAGTTGAAGAAGAAAAAGACTATGTCTGGACCTTCAAAGGTTATGATCAGAAGAATGCGACCTATAATGGCAAGCGTGTGACATTTACAGGTATCTGGGAAGTAACGCCTAGACCGCATCATGTAAGCTATACTTTTGTAAGCATTACGGCTGGTGTTGATTTGCCTGAATTTATCCAGAAGAAAGCACCAAAAGACAGCTCAAACTATTACAACACGCAAAAAGTTGTACCAGAAGAGCCGACAACAAAGACTTACAAAGATGATGTGAACGATGGTACCTGGACTTTCCTTGGTTACGATGCCAAAAGTAAGTTTGTGAAAAAAGCTGATTTGACTTTCACAGGTAAGTGGAAGTTTGAAGCTAACAAGTACCAAACTACTTATCGCTTCGAGAGCGCCACATCAGGTAAAGCACTTCCAGCAGCCATCACATCATTAACCCCAAGCGACAGTGCAACTTATGTGAATGGTGCCTCTGTTTCCGCTCAGCAACCATCTCAAACCACATACACAGATACTGTGAACGATGGCACTTGGACCTTCAAGGGTTATGACGCAGCTAGCGCCGTTGTCAACAAGTCCGATGTAGAGTTTGTAGGAAAATGGGCCTTTGAAGCTAACAAGTACCAAGCAAGTTACCGCTTCGAGAGTGCGACAGCAGGTAAGGCTCTTCCAGCAGCCATCGCAGCCTTGACACCAAGCGATAGTGCAACTTATGTGAATGGTGCTT
>NZ_JAKUWG010000007.1:0-13576 GCF_026782285.1 Streptococcus oralis | reverse complement strand
TGTAAATTCTGGTTTTTCAACTGTTGGTGCTGGTTCCTCACCCGCTGTTCCTAGTGGGCCTGTATATTCTGGAACTTCATGAACAGCAGCTTCACTTCCGTTCATTCCATTCGAAAGCTTAGTGCCCGCTACAGAGACTGGTAAATTATGCATACTTTCAATAGCACCTTCTGCCAGACCTGTAACTTTTTGACCCATATCCTCTGAATCCACCGTAAATAGGAGGGTTTTTGTGTCATACTGGGTCATGAAGCGTGCTGTTTTACCGTTTGCCAATTGAAGGGTTGGTGCCTTGTTGACCAATACTTCCGAATCAAACTCCATAGCAAGGATGCCTGGCCATTTTTCAATCGCATATTTCACTTTTGCTTCTTTAGGAGAAATCCAATCCTTGGTCAAGAAATCCCAGTTGAATTTTTTATAGGATAAAGTATAATCGTTTTGATTGCCATCCGCATGCTCATAAAGCAAACCATATTCGCCATTTCCGAGTTCTTGGAGTGAGTTGTAAGCAAACTTACCACTTTGTATAGGATTGTGTTTCAGCCATGTCAACTCACCATTCTCCTCAACACGAGCTAGGTGAACCAAACCATTGTTTCGTCCAGGACCACCAGCATTGCTGAGTAGAATGTATTCCTTTCCTTCATGCATGGTGTGAATAGCGGACATTTGAACATAAACATCTTTTACTTGAGGATAACGTTTGATTTCCTTATCCCACGTTGCTCCCCCATCATGACTGGTCGCAACCTGAAGATCACCAGTCAACCCACGCATAAAGAGCTTGAGATCCCCATTATTCAACTGAACAACAGTTGACTCCGTATTTTGGGCGCCTGGATTATTCATGGTAGAAGAGTGAATGGTTTGGTTGCCTACTGGACGGTTATCATTAACTGCTTCCCCTGCTTGCCATGTTTCACCATGATCATCTGAATAAATTACACGAGATGATTGAGAACCGCTTAGGTAGGAAACGTTGTTTGTTGTATAAACTGGAATCACCAGTCTTCCCTTATGAGATCCTGTACGCAAGGCAATCCCCGTACCAGGTCCAGTTCCTAGGAAGTGCATCCAATCTTTCCGAATCCCATGTGTAATATCTTTTGGTGCAGACCAAGTCTTCCCATCGTCATCACTGTAGGACATCCATAGGTAGTTGGTATTGGAAACTCTAAAAATATTCTTCTCGCTATACTCAAAATAAATATTCCCGATTAGCTCATTCCCTTTATACAAATCCCCCTTATCGCTGTAGGCTGGTTTTTTAGGGTCAACGACAACACGATAATCTGTCTTTCTGTTTTGAGGGTCGAAAACCTCTCCGTTTTCTCGAATCGTATAGCGACCTGATTCTCCTTGCTTATATAAAACTTGATAAACTTTATCTCCCACTTGTTCATAAGCTTTCGGAGCTTGCCCCGGTAATGAAAATACTGCCTTACTTTCAAGGAACATGTCATAAATTGCAAAAATTCTCTTTGTTTCAGGGTCTTGTACCAAGGCCATATCAATATTGACTGGAGATGGCCAATCTGCATGTTTAGCGTGCTCATTGTCACGAGGATTTGAGATTACGATTCGGTCTCCCCATGTTTTTCCATTATCTGAGCTACGACGAACAACCATCCCAATATCTCCCCAGTCAGAATGGTGCAAACGTCTTTCATCCGTTCCAGCAATCAGCGTTCCTTTATCAGTCTTGAGAAGAGCTGGGATACGATAACTCTTGATACCATCTTTATTTGGTTGATTGTTCCTACCACCTTCAAAGACGTCTTCTTTCTCAGTAACTTTTGCTCCCTCAGGAAGTTTCTGTTCCAATTCACCTCTTTCAAATAATTGACTTCGTGTTTGAACTTCATCTGGGCTTAAAGCACGATCGTAAACAGTTAGGTTTCGAACTTGTAGGTTTGATGCCCAAGCTGTTTTCTTGCCCCGTTTGGTTGCTCCAAGTTGAGCTTGATTAACATCTGGCATATCTTTGATAAAGTTACCAGATTTGAGACTTGTTCGAGATAAGACACCGTTCACATAGAGACGAACTCGACCATGAGGTAACTCCGCTGTCGGTTGTTCGACAGTAAAGGTCACGGAATTCCATTGTCCTGGGCGAACTTTCAAAGGAGCATCTGTATACTTATCATAGAACTGCTCTCCGTTAGCGCCACGCCCTTCAATAAGAGCTGTATTATCAAGGACCGACATAGTAAAGTACTCATTTTCCTTGGTGTCACTGGATACAGAGAAGAGATTGTAAAAGCGTGGAGCTGATGCATCTGGTTTGAACTCCATGTGAACTGTAGCATTTTGAAGTTTCTTTAGTTTATCTAGTTCACTTGATAAATCAACTCTCTGACCATTTGCCACATTGGTTTCAACATCTTCTTTTTCAAGGACAGGATTGGCATTTTTTAAATCTCTTGAGTAATAGTCACGAGGAATAGCACCCTGATCCTCTGATTCCTCTTCCTTATTTGCTTCTTCTGCAGGGGTTTCCGTAGAGGATGGAGTTTCTGATTCTGCACTCTCATTTTTTTTCAAGTGTTCTTGGTCCACCTCAACGCCGTTGTCTTGAGCTGCTGCCAATTTACCAGCCAAATCCTTATCCAAATGAGCAAGATCTCCCGAGGACGCTTCTTTTGGCAATTCTGATAAACCTTGACCAGGTTCGACAGTTTCTGTATTGGCCCCTGCTGCATTGGCTTGCTCTTGAGCTAAGACTGGATTTGCTCCAAATACCACTGTACCAATCACTACAGATGCCGCCCCAACTGCAAATTTTCGAATTCCGTATCGCTGTTTCCGATCTAAAGATTTGTAATTCATGTTTGTCCTTTCGTTTTTCATAAAATAAAGCGCTTTCTTTTTTTCTTAAAATTTTTAGTTCCTCCAACTAAACAAGTAAAAAGAAAGTAACCGACTGAATGAGACCTCCCATTCTTCAAACGTCCACTGCTCTTACTCTTTGACCAAACAGCGGAAAGTTCCCTCCTTTCGCATAATGTCTTTCCCTTATTATACAATAAACTTTGAACTTTATAGCTAAATGATATAGAATAGATTCTACTTTTAAAACTATTTTAATATTTCAAGTTTCCTGAAAGTACTTTTCGATTTTGGAAAATAAAAAGGGAGCTCAAGGCTCTCTTAAACTTATTTTTTTACATAGGAGAAAGGAATCTCACTACCACAGAGCCAGTTGTAGACTTGGTCATTGATAAAGACATTCATGGCTTCGTGGGCATACTCAGGCATGATTCGATAAGCCTTATCACAGGTCAGACGGTTGTAAATTGCAAACTGGGTAATGGGATAGCAAACATCGTCATCCAAGCCCGTAATCATCTTGACCTCACCTTTGATACGATGGGCAAGATTTTTCACATCGATATAGGCAAGAGTCGCCATGATTTCCTCCTCTGTTTCATGGAAGGGATCGTGAAACTTGAAATATCGGAAGAGTTCATCATAGGCTTCACTGGTATTACCAATCTCAAGCATCCGTCTAAAGTCTGACAAGAAAGGATAGATGGCAACTGTTTTCTGAATTCGAGGATTGAGCGCTGCTGCAACCAGAGCTAAAGCCCCTCCTTGTGAAGCACCATAGCTAGAAAGTCTTTCCTCATCTACCTGAGGCAGACTGGCAACAATTTCAACCAACTGGTAAATATCCAGATAGACATCCTTATAAAAGAGGTGGTCCCGACCTTCCACAGCACCACGGATGATATGCCCCTTCACAGTATTTCCTAGTGGAGAACGCAAGCCGTCTTGCGAATAGCCCGACTGGCCCCGCACATCCATGGAAACAACACCGTAACCAGCCACAGTATAGGCCAGCATGTCAGCCCAATCCCAGCCACGTCCCATATAGCCATGGAAATGGAAAATTAGGGGAACTTTCCCCTCAGTCTTTGGAAGGACGACGCGTGCATAGACCTTGCCTTCATTAGTTCCCTCAAAAGTGAGCTCAAAGCACTTGACTCGGGGAATGTGGAAATCTCTTTCCTCCAACTGGTAGGCTGGAAGAGTGGAAACTTTTTTTAATTCCTCATCCCAGAAAGCATCAAAGTCTTCTGGAACCTCATCCCGTCCTTTATAAGTCTTAATTTCTTCTAACAAAGCTGGATTTTTCATAGCATGCTCCTTTAGTTTTGTAATCGTTATCACAACTGTAGCATATCTAGGAAAGCAATGCAAGAAAGAATGCTAAATAGAAAGTGATTTTAGATTCTCTTTCCTCAAACCTATCGTCTGAAAGTAGTTTTAAAAATAAAAAGAGCGTTTCCGCTCTTTGTGTATCAATAAGTGCTAGCTCCTTTCTCTTGTTTGACAGTTTGAAACTTCTTTTGGTAGGTTACTTTAATAGTCATGAGAAAGTCCTCGTTTCTTTTTTGTTGACACTATCATAAGAAACAATCCTAAAAGCTAGCTTAAGTTTTCCTTAGAGAAAGCTTAATCTAGATGTTCTTTCTTCTCCAAATGAAGGGCAATCATGCGCCACTCTGGATCCTCTTGCCAGCCTTCTATCGAACTAATGTAGCTGGCGACCTTTCTGGCTTCTTCTAAAATTGGAAAATCTTCGATAATATCAGCCACTTGAAACTCTGGGAGACCTGATTGTCTGGTTCCAAAAATCTCACCTGAACCACGCATTTTCAAATCTTCCTCCGCAAGGACAAATCCATTAGTCGTTTCTGTCATGATGCGCATGCGGTCCTTCCCAGAGTCAGTCTTGGGATTAGCCACAAGAACAGCATAGGACTGCTTGTCCCCCCGACCAACACGACCTCTGAGCTGGTGAAGCTGGCTAAGACCGAAGCGATCGGCATCCATGATAATCATGACGGTCGCATTGGGAACATTAACCCCAACCTCGATAACAGTTGTAGATACTAGAATATCTGTTTTTCTCTCTTTGAAATCCTGCATGATCTGGTCTTTTTCGTCACTCTTCATCTTACCATGTAGAAGAGCCACTTCAGCCTTACCTGCAAAATGAGCCGTCAATTCCTCCGATAAGGCAATGGCATTTTTCAGATCCAGAGCTTCTGATTCTTCAATCAAAGGAGAGATGACGTAGGCTTGAGAACCTTTTTGAATTTCTCCCTCTAACCAAGTCAAAACCTGAGGCAGCTGTTCATGCTTAATCCAGCGAGTCACAATAGGCTTCCGCCCTGCTGGCATCTGGTCAATAATGGAAACATCCATATCTCCAAAGGCTGTGATAGCAAGCGTCCGTGGAATAGGTGTCGCCGTCATCATGAGAACGTCAGGATTGTCCCCTTTTTCCCGTAAAATACGCCTTTGCCCCACACCAAAACGGTGCTGCTCATCGATGATAATCAAACCAAGACGAGCATAATCTACTCCATCTTGTATCAGAGCGTGTGTTCCGATAATAAAGTCGGCCTCACCCTTGGCAATGGTCTCCAAGACTTCTCTTTTTTCTGCAGCTTTCAAGGAACCTGTCAAGAGAGCCAGTTTCAAGCTCGGAAAAAGGCTCTTCAAACTCTCATAATGTTGCTCTGCTAGGATTTCTGTTGGCACCATGAGAGCAGCTTGGTAGCCAGCCGTAACAGTAGAATACATAGCTAGACCTGCAACAACTGTCTTTCCGCTCCCTACATCTCCTTGCAGGAGACGATTCATGTGGTGGTCCGACTTCATGTCGGCCAATATTTCCCGCAAACTCTTTTCCTGAGCTTGAGTCAGGGAAAAAGGCAGACTTTCTTTAACAGCCGACACTTTTTCCTGAGACCAATTCAGAACCAAACCGCTTCCCTGAACTCTATTTTCAGACTTGAGCGTCTGTAACTGCATTTGAAAGTAAAAGAGTTCCTCAAACTTGATGCGGCGAAGGGCCTGTTTGTATTCTGCTAGATCCTTAGGAAAATGCATGGCACGAACGGCCTGACAACGGGACATGAGTTTGTATTTGTCCAGCAAAGACTGGGGAAGATTTTCCTCAATCAAGAGGTCCAGCCCCTGATCAAAGGCCGTCTTGATGACCTTGACCAGGCTGGCCTGACTGATTCCCTGAGCCAGACGATAGACAGGCTGGAGGTCATCTTCCACCTGAGCCAGGACCTTCATCCCTGTCAGACTGGCCTTGGCACGGTCCCATTTTCCAAAGACAGCAAGGGTTGCTCCCAACTCTATCTTATCAGCTAGGTAGGGTTGGTTAAAGAAATTCACCGCAAAAACGACTTCTCCCTGTTTGAGGCTAAAACGCAGGCGATTGCGCTTAAAACCATAATACTGGACACTGGCAGGAGTCACAACTTGACCAGACAGGACCGCCTTTTCACCGTCTTCCAGCTCCAGTACCTGTTTGCTCTTGAAATCTTCGTAACGGAAAGGAAAGTAGAGCAAGAGGTCTTGCAAGTTTTCAATTCCTAGTTTAGCGTATTTCTCTGCTGACTTTGGTCCCACACCAGGCAAGACATGCAAGGGTTGATGTAGATTCATGCTCCACTCCTTTCTTTAGTTTAATGATATTCTCTCGGAATGCGGTCGCTGAGGAGACAAACCACCTCATAGTTAATAGTCCCGCGGTAGGTCGCTACCTGAGTAGCCGTGATTTCCTTGTCCCCGTTTGTGCCGATCAGGGTTACTTTTGTTCCTAGCGGGTAAACCTTAGGCAGACGAATGGTAATTTGGTCCATAGATACTCGTCCGACGATTGGGCAAGCTTGACCATCTACCAAGACAGAGAAATTCTGCATATCACGTGTCCAACCATCCGCATAGCCGATTGGCACCGTCGCAATGACTTGCTCACTATTCGCTTGATAAGTTGCTCCATAGCCCATGCAAGCTCCAGCTGAAACTGTCTTGACATGAACAAGGGCAGACTCCAAACTCAAGGCTGGAGTCAAATCATAGGGCAAGTCCAAGACCTCTCCACTAGGATTCAGGCCATACATGGCATCTCCCATACGAACCGCATTGAAAATAGTCTCTGCATGCCAGAGGGTCGTTGCCGAGTTGCTGGCATGAATCAGCTCTGGGACTTCCTTCATACTTGCCAAAATAGTTTTAAATCGTTCTAACTGGGTATTAAAATAGGCATCTGATTCTTCATCTGCAGTAGCAAAGTGGGTAAAAATCCCCTCAACGCGAGCGCCATGTTGTTGGAGCAAGTCTTGAGCCAGATCAGCTTCACTGGCCTCTCTAAAACCAATTCGTCCCATTCCTGAGTCAATCTTGAGGTGGACAGTCAAGCCAGCTATATCCGCACCAGTAGCTAAGAGTGCTTGAATCCATTCCAATCCTGCCACCGTCAAGGTGATATCATATTCTTTAGCAAGAGCAACAGCTTCTATTTCAGAAACTCCTAAAATGAGAATTTTCTTGCTAAGTCCAGCCTGTCTGAGTTCAATAGCTTCATCAATATTAGAAACGCAAAAACCGTCGACATCATCCTGGATAGCCGTCGCAACAGCTACTGCACCATGTCCGTAGGCATTGGCCTTGACTACTGCCCACTTGAGCGTTCCTTCAGGGATATGAGCCCCCATTTGCTGAATATTTTGTCGAATAGCTCCCAGATGAATCAGAGCCTTGGTTGGTCTATGTGGACTAGCTTTCATGATTTTCCTCCAAAATGACACTGGCTGTCACAAACTGATCTGTATGGCTGATAGACAGCCAAATCTTTCCTGAAAATGGTGCCTGACTAAAATAGGGAGCCCCGCGTTCATTATTCAAAACTTCCAAATCCTGAAAGGTCAGTTTGCCAATTCCTGTCCCCATAGCCTTGGAAAAAGCTTCCTTAGCCGACCAGCGACCAGCCAAATATTCGATTTGTCTGCGCCCTTTGAGACTGGTAAATCGCTCCATTTCCTTAGTTGTCAGCACGCGCTTGGCAAAGCCCTCACGTCGTGTAACTGCACTTTCTATCGAAGCCAATTCTTCGATGTCAATTCCGTGTCCAACTATCATACTCATAAAAGGAGCTGAGATTCCCCCAACTCCATCCTTTTCACTTATTTTGTTAAGGTAGTATAAATTTCTTCTACCAAGGCTACTGTATTTTCCCATCCTAGACAAGGGTCGGTAATGGAGCAACCAAAGACCTCTGGTTGATTTTGGCGACCGTCTGCTAGGTAAGATTCGATCATAAAGCCTCGAACCGTCTTTTTAATCTTTTCATTCCAATCACGATTCA
The DNA here is from genome assembly GCF_026782285.1 of Streptococcus oralis. Classification (GTDB taxonomy): domain Bacteria; phylum Bacillota; class Bacilli; order Lactobacillales; family Streptococcaceae; genus Streptococcus; species Streptococcus oralis_CG. Next base: position 5,397 of record NZ_JAKUWG010000007.1, on the reverse strand, counting down.
GTAAGGCTTGACGAACAATGCGAATTTGTTCCATATACTGCTTGCCTGAATTGTCATGATTGGTATCGATGATAATGAAGGGATTTTCAAGTCCCATGGTCTCATAGCGATTGATGGCATTTAATAGGGTTTCATAGTAGAAATTGGGTTCATTTTTACCATATTCGTTCATGGCACCACGAAGAATAACGTGGGCCAAAGGATTTCCTGAAGTTTCCACTTCTTGTCCATGGTAAAGGAAGGTTTGCTTGTTTTGAGCTGCATAGATAGCATTAAACATGACCCCAAGGTTCCCAGATGTTGGATTTTTCATTCCAACTGGAGCATCAATACCAGAGGCTACAAAACGGTGTTCTTGGTCCTCCACTGAACGAGCCCCTACAGCATGGTAGCTGACTAGATCATCAACCAAAACGAGATTTGACGGATAAAGCATCTCATCAGCTGTCGTCAAGCCCGTCTCCGTAATCACACGGTAGTGCAGCTGACGAACAGCCTGCAAGCCATTGATGAGACTAGGCGCTTCGCTGGTATTTGGTTGATGAATCATGCCTTTATAGCCATCTCCATTAGTACGAGGTTTAGCCGTATAGACACGCATCACGATAAAGATTTTATCCGCAACTTTTTTCTGCAAGTCTGCTAAACGACGAGCATATTCGAGTACTGCTTCTTCATTGTCCGAAGAGCAAGGTCCCATCACCAAAAGGATTCGGTCGTCCTCACCCGAGATGATGGCTGCCAACTCTCGATCTCGCGCTTCTTTTTTTCGCAAGGCTTCAGGTGATAGCTGGGTTGCAGCCTTGATTGCTTCAATATCTATTTCTTGACCTTTTTCGATAAATGCCATCTTATTCTCCTAGCGTTTGGTAGATTTCGCGAACAAGTGCTTCCGTATTGTCCCATCCTAGACACGGATCTGTAATGGACTTACCAAAAACTTCTGGCTCATTTTGACGTCCATCTTCTAGATAGGACTCAATCATAAAACCACGAACATATTTTTTGATCTTCTCATTCCAGTCACGGTTAATCAAGGTCTGACGAACGATACGGATTTGTTCCATGTACTGCTTGCCTGAATTGTCATGATTGGTATCGATGATGATAAAGGGATTTTCCAAACCCATCTTTTCATACTGATCAATGGTATCCATCAAATTGTCATAGTAGTAGTTAGGAATATTTTTCCCGTATTCATTCAAGGCACCGCGAAGAATGGCGTGGGACAATGGATTCCCTGTTGTTTCCACCTCTTTACCGAGGAAAAGGAAACTCTGTTTATTTTGCGCTGCATAGATCCCGTTAAACATGACATTGAGATTACCAGATGTTGGATTTTTAAATCCTGTCGAAAAGTCTGCTCCACTCGCTACAAAACGGTGCTGTTGATCCTCTACAGAACGAGCTCCAACAGCCATGTAAGAAATCAAATCATCTACCAGCGGAAGATTTTCAGGATAAAGCATCTCATCCGCTGTTGTCATACCAGTCTCAGAAATAACGCGGTAATGTAAATGACGAACAGCCTTGATTCCATTGATCAAGCTAGGTGCTTCTTTAGCATTTGGTTGATGAATCAAGCCCTTATAGCCATCTCCATTGGTACGAGGTTTAGCCGTATAGACACGCATGACCATAAAAATACGATCTTTGACCTCTTCTTGCAAAGCAGACAGGCGCTTAGCATACTCGAGAACCGCCTCTTCGTTATCAGATGAACATGGTCCTATCACCAAGAGAATACGCTGGTCTTCCCCACGGATGATGGCTTCCAATTCCTGATCACGTTGTTTTTTTCTCGCAAGAGCCGCCCCCTCTAATTTAGACAAGGCGCGAACTTCTTCAATGTTAATTTTAGGACTTTTAGCTGTAAATACCATGATTCATCTCCTTATAAAGCAAACGGACACCAAGCAAAAAATGATTTTCACCAGGTATCCGCCTGTATCTTATCTCATATTATTGTCTCTTACCATGACAGTTCTTGAATTTCTTACCAGAGCCACATGGGCATTGATCATTTCGTCCAATTTGGCTCAAGTCCACATCTTTTGGAAGCTGAGTCTGCTGCGCTGCGATATTACGAGTCGCAGTTGTACTGATATTGTGTTCAGTTTGCGGGCGTTCCTGTTCGTGGATTTGTGCTTTCATCATCAAGCGAGTCACATCGAATTCAATTGATCCAATCATGTCGTTAAACATACGGAAACCTTCTGCTTGATATTCTACAACTGGGTTGTTTTGGGCATATCCACGAAGGCCAACAGCATTTCGCAACTGGTCAAGAGCATCGATATGGTCTGTCCACTTGTTGTCTACAACGCGTAGAATCAAGACTTTTTGGAATTCTTTCACTGCATCTTCATCACGAAGTTTGGCAACTTGGTTGTCATAAACCTTCAATGCACGTTGATACAGCTCATCTTTGATGGCTTGATCTGATAGACCCGCAAGATCTGAACGGCTGATTGAATCTTCTGGAAGTAAGTTGTACTTAGCAAAGTTCAAGATTGCTTCTAGTTTTTCATCTTCTTTCGAACGAGCGTGTGCATCTACGATTCGTCCAATGGTACGACGGATCATAGCATGGATCTCAGGTGCCAAGTCACGGTCGGCAGTGATGACATCATAACGTTGTGCATAGATGATCTCACGTTGTTCACGCATGACATCATCGTATTGAAGGACCTGTTTACGTGTATCGTAGTTATTCCCCTCAACGCGTTTTTGAGCTGCTTCCACTTGACGCGTTAACATACGAGATTCGATGGCTTCATCAGACATGTTGAGTCGTTCAAAGATACCTTTCAAACGCTCTGAACCGAAACGTTTCATCAAATCATCTTCAAGAGACAAGTAGAACTGCGACTCACCTGGATCTCCTTGACGTCCTGAACGTCCACGAAGCTGATTATCGATTCGGCGGCTCTCATGACGTTCTGTACCAATGACGCAAAGTCCACCCAATTCACGAACCCCTTCACCAAGCTTAATGTCGGTACCACGACCGGCCATATTGGTTGCGATGGTAATCGCACCACGCTGACCAGCATTCATGATGATTTGAGCTTCTCTGTAGTGGTTTTTCGCATTCAAGACTTCGTGAGGAACACCTGCTTCGACCAATTTCTTAGAAAGGAAATCACTCGTTTCAACGGCAACAGTACCTACCAAGACTGGCTGACCCTTTTGATAACGTGCCTTCACATCTTCAACCACGGCCTTGAATTTTGCATCAAGGCTAGCATAGAGAAGGTCTGAATGGTCAATACGCTGGATTGGTCGGTTGGTTGGGATTGGGATAACACGAATGTTGTAGATTTCGCGAAATTCTTCTTCTTCTGTTTTACCAGTACCTGTCATACCTGCCAATTTCTTATACATACGGAAGAGGTTTTGGTAGGTAATAGAAGCTGAAGTCTTGGTCTCATCTTGGATTGGCACACCTTCCTTGGCTTCAATCGCCTGGTGCAAGCCATCAGAATAACGACGACCTTCCATGGTACGACCTGTAAATTGGTCGACGATCAGGATTTCCTGCTCTTCGCTAACCACATAGTCGATATCGAGAATCATGATATAGTTGGCACGAAGGGAATTGTCGATAAAGTGAGTAAGAGCTACATTTTCGATGTCGTAGAGATTTTCCAGTTTGAAGTATTCTTCAGCCTTGTCAATCCCTGAATCAGACAAACCAATAGTCTTAGACTGAATGTCGATGATATAGTCATCTTTGTCCAAAGATTTGACAAAGTGATCCGCCATATGATACAGCTGACTAGTTTCCACAGCATTGGCCCCTGAAACGATTAAAGGAGTACGAGCTTCATCAATCAAGATCGAGTCAACCTCATCGACCAAAGCATAGTTGAGCGGACGCTGTACCATGTTTTCTGCCCGAACAACCATGTTGTCACGAAGGTAGTCGAAACCAATCTCTGAGTTGGTTGAGTAGGTAATATCACAGAGATAGGCTTCTTTCTTCTCCATTGGTGACTTAGCAGCCAAATTAATCCCTACTGACAAACCAAGCCATGAGTACAATTCACCCATCTCAGTCGCATCACGTTCGGTTAGATACTCGTTGACCGTTACTACGTGAACCCCTTCACCTGAAAGGGCATTGAGGTATACAGGCATCGTTGCTGTCAAGGTTTTCCCTTCACCAGTACGCATTTCTGGCACATCTCCATGGTGGAGGACAATCCCACCCATGACCTGTACTTTATATGGGAAAAGTCCAAGAACACGCTTGGCAGCTTCACGGACTACCGCAAAAGCCTCATAGAGCAATGAATCCAGCGACTCACCCTTATTGTAACGTTCCTTAAATTCATCTGTTTTTGCTTTTAGCTGGTCATCCGTCAAGGCTACCATCTGATCTTCATATTTGAGAACCTTGTCTGCCATCTTTTCCAGACGACGAAGTTCTCCTTTATCATTTTCGATAATCGTTTTTAAAATATTAGCCATTATTTTCCTTACTTTAGATTCTGAATATTTTAGAATGTTCTTTTAATTCTAGCACATTTACTCTTAATTTTCAAGAAAGAATCCGCGTTTAAACAGGGAAAAGAGGCTAACTTCTAGGTCAGCCTCTTGGCTTTTTATGGACTACATTTCACACAAAAATTTAATTGCCAAGCAGAGCTGGCAAAATACCAAAAATCAGGAAGAGATTGATCCAGAAGGCCATACAAAAGATCACTCCAAAGAGGAAGAGACTTATCCTTTTAGTCAGTACTGAGAAAAAGATTGCCAATACACCAAAGACGACAAAGAGTTTTTTCATGATGAAGAAATAAATCGAAACTCCTCCTATTTGCAAATCCCATGGAAGACAAAAGACCAGCAGCCATAGCAAGCAAATCGTAAGAATGTAGGTCTTGTAGTGTCGATCAATGAACTGCTTTATCTTGAACATCGGAACCTCCTCTAAACTTTAGCTATTGATGAATGTCCTCGTTTTGTTCTCTTGTTTCAGCTTGAACATTCTCTTTAGACAGGCATAGACTTTCCAGTCATTCACAAGAGACAAAAAGACTAAAAGAATCCATATCACCCAAATTGTTAAATCAGCAGGATTTTTCAAGACAATATTAAAAATTAAGAATGAAAAAATTGTAAAAGCGATACTGAACAAAGCCCACAAGGGAAGATAAATCCAGTAAAAGTAATAGAAAAACGCGAAATGTTTACTATCTTTGTCCACCTTCTCAATCCAATGAAAAAAATAAAAGTAGGGTGATGATAGCAATAATATAAAAAATTTCTCCATCACACACCTCTTTTTAATAACGTTTTCTTTGATTTCATTCTATCAAAAAGATCTGGAAATGTCTTCCCAGATCTTGCTTGTTTATTCGGCTCTATAATATTTGTAGTGGGTAAATC
>NZ_JAKUWG010000006.1:0-3324 GCF_026782285.1 Streptococcus oralis | reverse complement strand
ACCGACATTTGTACACCTATAAACCGACATTTGTACACCTATAAACCGACATTTGTACACCTATAAAGTCTGAAATCCTTTGGTACTCTAAGGCTCTTAGAGTGGCTAAATATATTATTAAATATTAATTAAATATATATAAAAAGGGTCTCACTTCGTTTCGACCCTCTCTCCATATCCCAAAACAAACTAAAAATTAAAACGCAAAATCACCAGTAGCTAAAAATAAATCTAGTACATATTTTTGACACAACTATATAACCATGATACAATGAATTTGCCGAATAAGTAGCTCAAGGCTACACCAAAGCCCTAGAGGATGCCAGTCCTTTAGGGCTTTTTTTACGTTCTTTTCAGATTAACGAGTGTTTGTAGGCTGACTACCGTTTATCCTCATCGTCCAGCCATTTGCAAATGAAATGTGCCAGTACATTTGCCATAACGTTGAGGAAGAGCTCGAATAAGTAACTCACGACTATCACCTCCTCTCACGACCTACAGGTCGCAATCGGTTTTCCGATAGCGATTTTATTATACCATGTACTTTTCCCAAAAAGCAAAGTATGATAAGCTTTTTCGTCACTTGCTTTATTCCATAGTATGTTTGACAGAATAAATTACTTAATTTTTTTCAAAAAAATTTTTGGGTTCGACTTATTCAAAGCGCAAATAAAAAGAGAGCATTTACTCTCTTTTTACATTATCTGCTTCCGATTAAATAACCGATTATAAAAGGTATAAATGGTAATGCAATCGGAAATACCAAAAGATTCATAGGAATACGACGTAAATATTTTTTCATTTACAATCTCCTTTTTTATTTATTTCAACACTATAATATCATTAAAAACACAAATAGTAAAGCCCTTTCAAAACCAAAAGAGGCGTTCTATAGGTTCTTTTAGAACTTTAGATAATTTTAAAGCTATTTCTACGGATGGTATTGTTTTATTATTTTCTATTAAACCTACCATCTGCCTTGAAATATTTATTTTCTTAGCTAATTCTTCTTGTGTCAACCCCTCTCTAACTCTAAATTGTTTTATATTATTTTGATAATTATTTTTTTCTAACACCCTTATCACCTCTTTTCACACAAATTTTCGGAAGATTTTTCTTCAGCGCTAGCTTTCACGGAATAGATCGCTCAGACGCTCTCAGAAGCTACATTTTGTCCTCTAACGCATTTTAATATCAAAGCCATAGAATTAACCCCAAAAATTTTTAATAGCCCCTATAAGCCTTCTAAGGGCTATTTACGCTCATTCAACGCTTTGAGTAATAACTCATATATCAATTCTTGCTGCTTTTCAAGCATACTAAGACGGCGCATGACCTTTTCTTCAAACGTGGCATCATAGCTATCTTTTCTCAGTCGAGAACGTATCTCATCTACTCCTGAAGGAGATATACGATACACTCCGTCCTCTTGTTCAACCTGGAAAATATTTAAATTTTTTCTGTGATACTTTACCAGGTCTTTTGATATCCCTAACTCCTCTGCGACCTCTTTTAGTGTTTTCCAATCTGACATGACTCTAAATCCTCCTTACTAGCATTATATCGTTGTGGCAAGCGTAGCATGCGGCTATCACCTTACCAGTAAGTTTACCACATGCTAGGTCAGTTTCAAAATGAAAACTGATTTTTGGGAGGCCCCAAACCCCTTGTTTAGTTTTTACTAGGAAATTTACTTATCTAGCCTCTAAAAGAGCATAAGGGAAACTGTCCCCACGTAACGTGTGGAGTTGATAGTATCAACGTTTTCGGTACCGGTAATTTTCTCGGCTTCGCCTACTTACACACACTATCCTGTTTATCACCCTTTTTGACTATCTCACACTTTAACACACTCTTATCTCATACAGATACACACAAAAAAAGAGATGCTGATTTCTCAATCAACAATCTCTTCAGCTGGTAAGGTATAGAACGGCAAGTATTTTGGCAGTTCCTCAATCTCCAAACCGAGAACGTCTGCTAATTCAGCAATCTCTTTCATCAACTCGTCGATTTCACCCTCTAGTAACTCATAACGTTTTTTATCCAACACTTTTTTCACTCGAGCAATTTGACTAGCCACGAATTCAAATTGAAGTTCAATAGCGCTTCGAGAACTGTCCCAATAGTTTTGGGCAATAGCCTGCTTTTTCTCTGTAGCTTGTAGATGGTCAGCCAAGGCATTAAAACTATCCCATGCAGTACTTTCCCACTGCTCAGCTTCTTCTACTTGCCTTAATAATCTATTTCTTTCAGCTTTTAATTTTTCGATATCGTTTATTAGTTCTGCTCTTTCTGTCATTTTGTTACTCCCTTTTCTGTAACTAGCTAATCTTCAAACATATCCATTTGCCCAGGCAAAACCCTTGGGGGCTCATTGTCTAATCTAGCTAACATCTCTTGCTTTTTACGCTCTAGTTCAACCTTTTTCTCTTCACTCGTTGTATTCACGTAATCAGGAGTTGACCAAGTAGGAACGTTGGACTTCCTTTTCTTGCTTTGCTTAGGCTTATCGAACTTATTTGGAACATACGATTCAGTCATTTCAGGATTCCAAGTAAACTCATAACCAAGAACAGGATTCCCACGCTTGTTGGATTTGATTTTTTTAACTTTCAATCCCTCAAAATATGGTGAAAGTTGCTTCAGGATCGGTTTGACGACTGCTCTATCTATCTCGCTCGATTTATAACTATTAGGCATATCAAGTAAAGTTTTAAATTCATCAATCTTGAACTCTTTACGACCTACTGTACGCCATTGTTTTAATAGTCTATATGCAGTTTTAGCGTATGTAGACCGAATATTTGTAAACTCTGCAAGCTCATATTGTGTGAAATTGGCTGAAAGTCTGTTTAAGATGTACTCAAATTTCGGCGAAAGAGAAACTGTTGCAGTCATATCTGACAAATCTTCTTTCCAATCCACTCGAAATCGTGTAAACAGTGGCATGTACTCAATAGAATTGCTTGTTTTTTCAATATATCGTAACTGAGTTATATTATTAGCTAAGCTATTCATCGTATCGTGAAATCGTTTATTGTGCTGAATAGAATAGCTTGCAAGTTCGGCTAACTGATACTTATCGAAGACTAAGTCTTCTATGCCGTTATCTCTGGCTTTTGCAATTATTGCAAAGAAGAAATTCATCTCTTCTGACGTCCATTTTCTCATGATAACCGTGTTCAAATCATTATGATGCTTAACTACTTCATTCGTCATTAAGAAACCCTCTTTATTTTTTCTTAATTATACCACCGAAAACATTATAAAGCAAACAAATATATTTCTTCTTAATAAACCGACATTTGTACACCTATAAAC
>NZ_JAKUWG010000005.1:0-88847 GCF_026782285.1 Streptococcus oralis | reverse complement strand
GCGGGTGTAGTTTAGTGGTAAAACTACAGCCTTCCAAGCTGTTGTCGCGAGTTCGATTCTCGTCACCCGCTTTGAACTTTGTTCAAATTACCAAGTTTTTAACTTGGGCGCGTAGCTCAGGTGGTTAGAGCGCACGCCTGATAAGCGTGAGGTCGGTGGTTCGAGTCCACTCGTGCCCATTAATAGGAGAATTACTCAAGAGGCTGAAGAGGACGGTTTGCTAAATCGTTAGGTCGGGTAACTGGCGCGGGGGTTCGAATCCCCCATTCTCCGTATACAGAGAGCTATAAAGCGAGTGTAGGAGTTTAAATCAACTTATACCTATTAATTAAATATTTTGGAGAATTACTCAAGAGGCTGAAGAGGACGGTTTGCTAAATCGTTAGGTCGGGTAACTGGCGCGGGGGTTCGAATCCCTCATTCTCCGTGATACAATTTGAGAATCTTTATCAACTCTAGTGGGTTGAAGAAAAGCTAAGATCGAGAAAGGACGAATTTCGTCCTTTCTTTTTTGATGTTGAGAGCGATGAAAATCCTTTTTTTGAAGTTTTCAAAGTTCCGAAAACCAAAGGCATTTCGTTTGATGAGTTTAATGAGATTATTAGTCGCTTCCAATTTTGCGTTGGAATAAGGTAACTGAAGGGAGTTGACAATCTTCTCTTTATCCTTGAGGAAGGTTTTAAAGACAGTCTGAAAAAGAGGATGAACCAGCTTGAGATTATTTTCAATGAGTTCGAAAAAATTCTCTGCCTCCTTGTTCTGAAAGTTAAAAAGCAAGAGCTGATAGAGATTATAGTGTTTTTTCAGGTCTGGCGATAAAAGCGTTTATGACTTAGTTTCCGACTCTCCTGTTGGATGAGTTTCCAGTAGCGTTTGATTGCCTTATATTCGTGCGATCTCCTATCAAACTGATTCATGATTTGGATGCGAAGGCAGCTCATAGCACGGCCGAGATTTTGTACAATGTGAAAGCAATCGAGGATGATTTTAGCAGAAGGAAAGAGTTTCTTAGCGATGTCGTAGTAGGAGCTAAACATGTCCATTTTAATGACTTTCATTCCATTTCGGACCTGTCTAGAATAACGAAGGAAATGATTGCGAATCGTTGCTTGAGTCCGTCTGTCTAAGATAGCTAGGATCTTATTTGAATCAAAATCTTGTGCAATGAAGCTCATCTTACCTTTCTTGAAGCTGTATTTATCCCAAGACATGTGAGTTGGAAGATAAATCTGTCTTGAATTTGAGCTCTTTCAGTTTACGAATGACGGTGGAAGTGGGAGATAGCCAAGCTTTCAGCGACGACCGTCATAGGGACTTTCTCGATTAATTTTTGAGCGATTTGGTGGTTTTTCTTGACTAAGGGAGTCTTTGCGACAGCCATTTTTCCACGGACTTTACAGCGAAAACACCGTTTTCTCAATCGAATCAGCCTTTTGTATCTCGCACATTCTAGATAAGGGATTTTAGATTTTTTTGAAAATCATATTTCTTCAGTGATTTCCTTTTGGGGGATCCATATTGATAATATCTACACTCTTGATGTTAGGGTCTTTAATATCAAGTAGTTTTGTGATAAAATGCACACTTAATTTGACAATTCAAGCCAACAAATAGGCTCTATAATCTCCATAGTGGTTTTGCTCATTATAGAATTATAGAGCTCTATTATCTAATGCTGTTTCAGTAACTTTCATACTAGAAAAAATCATAAATAGACTAGATTTAGTGGTATACTAAGGTTAGGGACTTTAAGTGGCTGGGGATAATCGAGATGAAAAATGGAGTAAAATTTCATAGTATTTTTTATAGATTTATACTATTTATCTTTCTAGTATTTCTAACTGTGATTTCAATGATCTTAGATGCAAAAAAAGCGCAAATTCGCTTTTTTAACCTATCTTTGACTATCGGGCAAGAGGAGTTGAAGATTGTTACAGTTGCGGTTTTGCTCCTTACTTTTCTTTTATCTTTCATGTTCAAATGGAAGTGTTTAATCCATAAAACTGGGATTTATCTAAGAAAAATTGATTTATTTATAGCTTGGGATGAGATTAGAGGTCTTAGCCATGTCTGGATCAATGAATATCATCGTGGACCTCATGGTTTCCCGTTCTATAATCGTAAGACGCTGGTTATTTATAGAGAAAATTATCAGCCGATTTGCCTTTATAATATTTCAATATTGGCCTTATATGTGGCTAAATGTTATCATCCAAAATTGAAAACCAATATAGTCTCAGCAACGTTGGCAAGTCTCTTCAATATGGCTTTAAATGCATGGTTCTTGTACGAGATGTTTAGTAAAAATTTGGTGAATATAAAAGCTGAAGTCGTTATGTTTTGGCTGCTTTTGTATGCTGTTAAAGTTTTTGCACTTCCATTGGTCATGCTTGGACACGAAAATCACTGCTATGGGGTTTCTTTGGTACATAGCACGGCATATAAAAAGAATGCTTCGAAAGCTATTAACCTGTAAATTGTTGACAGGAAGCCAGCTATTTATATATCTGTTGCTTTCTACATTCAAAAAGCACTATATGCTTGCTAGATGAGGTTCTAGACATCATATAGTGCTGTTTGTTAAGTCCAGCTAGTGAGTGAGATTTCGCCACTATTGAGCCAGATTTCTGTCTGGTCATCAAGCTGGATAAGGAGTTGTCCTTTGTCGGAGATGTCCTTGGCGACTCCTTTTTTTTCAGTCTGATCTTGGATAAAACTGACCTCTCTTCCTAGAACAAGAGAGTGTTCTTTATAAAGATAGAGTAGTTCTTCGGGTGCTGTTTGGTAGAAACAGCGCCAAATTTCTGAGATTAGTTCGTTTCGTGTGATAGGAGCTGGTGGTGTAAAGAGACTTCCAGCTTTTTCTTTTATCTCTTTTGGAAAATCGCTGATGGCAAAGTTGATTCCAACGCCGATAATGACGTCTGTTACTAGGCCTGTTTCCACGGACGTCATGGCTTCGGTTAGGATACCTGCTATTTTTTTATTTTTAAAGTAGATATCATTTACCCATTTGATACCCACGTCAATCAAGGTGAGGTTTTTAATGGCTTTGTAAATGGCACCTGCTGTAAGTAATGTGTAGGCAGGAAGCTGGTCATAGGTGAGATTTGGCTGAATATGTAATGACATATAAATACCTCCCTGAGATGGAGAATAGTAGGGGCGTTGAAAGCGACCACGACCTGCTGTTTGACATGTGGAAAGATAGAGACTATTTCCCAGGCTTCCACCTTCAATACCCTCTTTTGCATCTGTTTGGGTTGATTTAGTTTCAGGTTTGTAGCGAATGGTTAAGTTGGTTTTCTCTTGAATCAAATCAGGTAGGATCAAATCGCCTTGAATAAGTTTGTAACCTTTATTTTTAATACTGTCAATCACGAGCCCTTCTTGTTGGAGGCGTTGAATTGCCTTCCATATGGATGTACGACTTAACGACAGTTCTTCTGCAATTTTTTCTCCGCTAACATAGTCGTTTTCTCTAGCTAATATTTGGTAGACTAGTTGGTGTGATTTCATTGATTTTCCTTTCTAGCTAAGAGGGAGTGAGAGAGTTCTTTTCGAGTTTGACTCGGTGTTTTTTGAAAAAACTGCTTGTAGGCTTTTGAGAAATGGAGTGGATCTGAGAAACCCACGGAGTATGCAATGACTTTAATAGATTCTTCAGTATGTTCCAGAAGTTGTTGTGCACGATGCATCCGAACGTAGAGTAGATACTCTTTTGGAGAGAGTTGGTGAAATTCTTTAAACACACTAGTTAAGTAACTTCTATGAACCGATAGCTCTTTAGCTAAATCTTGAATGGTGAGCGATTGTGGATAGTGACTATCTATCAATCGTTTGCAGTCAAGATAGAGTTGGTGGGTTGATGAAATATTCTTTTTTTTCTGATTAGGAGCAATCGTTCCTAAATGAAACATCAATTCATGAAGTTGCCCCATGATATGGAGTTGTGCTAGTTCGTTTGATTTTGTTACCTGAGCAAAACGGACAATATTTTCAATGAGTTTTGCAGTTGTCTGTGTATGACAGTTTTTTGACTGGATGAGGTAGGATTGATCAGAAATTTGAGACAGAGCAAAATAGTCAGGTGCCCTCCCTCCAGTAATCCCTAACCAGTAGTAAGCCCAAGGATTCTGGCTATCTGCTTGATAGAAGGTTAATTCATCTGGTTTTAGTAAAAAGAAATCTCCTGCCTTTAAATCAACAATTTTACCCTTATAATGGAATTGACCTTTTCCTTTAGTAATGTAATGTAGTACATAGGTATCTCGAATAGCTGGGCCAAAAGAGTAGTTAGGCGTACATTCTTCATAACCGTAAAAGCTAAGAGAAAGATCAATTGTTCCAGTCTGGTATTCTGAAAAAACGAGCATGGGCCACCTCCTACCTAACATTTTACCATACTTTGTAGACATTTTTCTATTTTAGAAAGCGCTTTTATTTGCTAAAATTTTATCAGGAAATCGATGAGGTGAAATATATGGGAGTTCGAATAGAGAATAATCTATTTTACGTTGAGAGTAAAGGTCTAAGTTTGATTATTGAAAATAGGGATGGGTTCTTATTATTAAAACATTTAGGAAAGACTATTAAGAACTATAGAGGTTCCAATAGTGTTTATGAACGCGATCATGCTTTTTCTGGTAATCCAATAGCTACTAATCGAACCTTTAGTTTGGATACGCAACGTCAGATTTTTGGACAACATGGTTTGGGTGATTTTAGGAAACCAACTTTACAGGTTCAGCACGATGCAACTGAAGTAACAGACTTTCGATTTGTAGAAGCAAAGATTTTAAAAGGTCAGAATGGTCCACAGGGCTTACCTTCTCCTCATAGCATGGATGATACAGAGACTCTTGTCTTGATTTTAAAAGATCCTCAAGCTAAACTTAGTCTGACGCTTTATTATACTGCTTTTGATAATGATGCGACAATTGCTAGCTACAGTAAATTGGAAAATAATAGTAATCAGGAAGTTGTCATCCACAAGAACTTTTCTTTTATGGCTGATTTTCCTGCTGCGGCTTACGAAATTGTAACTCTGCAGGGTGCTTATGCTCGTGAAAAGACTGTTCGACGTCAACAGGTAGAACAAGGAATCTTTTCAATTAGTTCGAACCGTGGTGCTTCTGGTCATGCTCAAACACCAGCTCTTCTATTATGTGATCAAGGAGTCACAGAGGATGCTGGAAATGTGTTTGCCCTGCAACTAATGTATAGTGGAAACTTCGAAGCTTTTGTCCAAAAGAATCAGTTGAATGAAGTTCGGGTAGCTATTGGGATTAATCCAGAAAATTTTTCTTGGAAGTTAAATCCTGAGGAAAACTTTGAAACACCGGTAGCTTTAGTGACCTTTTCAGATCAGGGATTAACTGGTATTAGCCATGAAAGTCAAAATTTTGTACTTAAGCACATTATGCCAAGTCAGTTTTCTAAAAAAGAGCGTCCAATTCTAATCAATAACTGGGAAGCAACTTACTTTGACTTTCAAAGAGAAAAACTGTTAGAGTTGGCAGATGAGGCTAAGAAAGTTGGTATTGAACTTTTTGTATTAGATGATGGTTGGTTTGGTAATCGCTTTGATGATAATCGTGCTTTAGGTGATTGGGTTGTTAATGAGAAAAAACTAGGTGGAAGTCTAGAAAGTCTGATTTCAGCTATCCATGAAAGAGGTTTGCAGTTTGGTCTTTGGTTAGAACCGGAGATGATTTCTGTTGATAGCGATTTGTATCGTAAACATCCTGACTGGGCCATTCAGGTTCAAGGATATGAGCATACTTACTCTCGGAATCAATTAGTACTTAATCTTGCCAATCCCCAGGTAGTAGAATATCTGAAAAATGTTTTAGATGAACTCCTCTCTCATCATAAGATTGACTACATCAAATGGGATATGAACCGCAATATCACTAAGCTAGGGAATGGTTCGAACTATCTAGAGACACAGATGCAATCTCATCAGTACATGTTAGGACTTTATGAACTCGTTTCTTACCTGACAGAGAAGCACAGCCATATTCTCTTTGAGTCCTGCTCTGGTGGTGGTGGTCGAAATGATCTTGGTATGATGCGTTACTTCCCACAGGTCTGGGCTAGTGATAATACTGATGCCATTGCACGTTTACCAATTCAATACGGCTCATCCTATCTCTATCCAACTATTTCCATGGGAGCTCATGTGTCAGCAGTACCGAATCATCAGATGGGACGAATGACGCCATTAGAAACTCGTGGTCATGTGGCAATGATGGGAAATTTGGGTTATGAGCTTGATTTGACAAGTTTATCAGATGAAGAGAAGGCTGAGATTGCTAATCAGGTGAACTTGTATAAAGAATTAAGACCAGTATTCCAGTTAGGACGTCAGTATAGGTTAATTAATCCAGATGCTACATCCAATGAAGTAGCTGTACAATTTAACTATGAAAATCAGACGATTGTAACCTACGTCCGAGTCCTATCAGTTGTGGAAACAATGGAAACAACCTTGAAACTAAAAGACTTAGAGGAGGAAGGACTTTATGAGTTGGAAGGGACAAACATTGTTTACTCGGGTGCAGAACTCATGTATGCGGGCATTACAATGGAGCTTCTGCAGGGAGATTATCTCAGTAGTCAGTTACATTTCATTAGAAGATAAGGAGATAAAATCATGAGATGGTATAAAAAGATGAGCTTAATTGCTACTACGGGACTCTGCCTTTTGGGACTGTCAGCTTGTAGTAGTCAAGAGGAGTCAACTGATGGAAAGGTAACGATTGAGTTTTTTAACCAGAAGACCGAGATGGCAGATACCTTGCAAAGAATAGTGGATGATTTTGAGAAGGAATATCCTAATATTGATGTGAAGTTGACAACAGTGCCCGCAGCAGGTATTGTCCTAAAAACGCGTGTTTTATCAGGGGACGTGCCAGATATTGTCAATATCTACCCTCAAAATATGGATTTCCAAGAGTGGGCTAAGGCAGGTTATTTTGCAGATATGACAGGGAAATCCTATCTTGAGAACGTTAAGAATGACTATGCTAAAAAGTATGCGATTAATGACAAAGTTTATAGTGTGCCTTTAACGGCCAACCTTTATGGAATCTATTACAATAAAACAAAATTTAAAGAATTAGGACTTGAGGAACCGAAGACTTTTAAAGAATTTCAAGAGATTGTTAAAAAGATAAAAGATAGTGGAAATTCTCCATTTGCAGTTGCAGGCAATGAAGGCTGGACATTAAATGGTTACCACCAACTTTCTCTCATTACTATTACAGGTAGTGGAGATGCGGCTAATAACTACCTTCGCTTTTCAAAACCAAACGCTATCTCTGTAGATGATGCTATTTTAAAAGCAGATGCAGAACGACTAGATTTGTTGGCGGATAATGCTCAAGATGGTTGGCGTGGTGCCTCTTATAATGATGCGGTGGTAGCATTTTCGAGTGAAAAAGCCTTGATGATGCCACAAGGATCATGGGCATTAGCGGCAATTAATCAACAGGATCCAAAATTTGAGGTGGGGATGTTTGCCTTCCCAGGAGAAGAAGTAGGAAAAGAAGTCACTGTTGGTGCAGGAGACATGGCATTATCAACTTCAGCTACTACCAAACATCCGAAAGAAACCGAAGAATTTATCAACTATATGACTAGTCCAAAAGCTATGCAGTCATACTATGATGTAGATGGGTCACCAGTTGCGGTGAAGGGTATACAGGAAAAAGAAGATTCAGCGCTTGCAGAGATTTCTAAACTGGCATTTACGGATAAACATTATGTTTGGTTGGGCCAACACTGGAACTCTGAAGAAGACTTTTTTAATCTAAGTGCAGGTTATTTGATAGATAAAAATCTGAAAAATATGGCAAACAATCTCAATGCTTTCTTTAATCCAATGAAGGCAGATTTGGACTAGAATAGGAGTTAAGATGATATGGCTATTCGAAAATTTTTAAATAAATACTGGGGTTGGACTTTTTTGATCATCCCGCTTGCATTACAAGCTATCTTCTTTTACTTTCCGATGGTGCAAGGTGCTTTCTATAGTTTGACTAACTGGACTGGATTGACCTATAATTATAAATTTGTTGGTTTAAATAACTACAAATTGCTGATGATTGATGGGAAATTCTTCACAGCCATAGCCTTTACTTTGATTTTAACTCTGGCATTGATTATTGGAGAGATTACGATTGGGATGGTTGTGGCACGAGCCTTAAATTCTAAGATGAAGGGACAGACCTTCTTTAGAGCTTGGTTCTTTTTCCCGGCTGTTTTATCTGGTTTGACAGTTTCCTTGATTTTTAAACAATTCTTTAATTATGGTCTTCCAACGATTGGAAAAATTTTAGGGATCAGTTTTTTACAAGAAAGTCTATTAGGAACACCAATCGGAGCAGTAGTGGCAACTATTTTTGTTCTTTTATGGCAAGGAGTAGCAATGCCAATTATTCTCTTTCTTGCAGGTCTTCAGAGTATTCCAAGTGATATTTTAGAGGCTGCATCAATTGATGGTGCAACAAGTAAACAAACTTTTTGGAAGATTGAATTACCCTATTTGCTACCAACGATTTCTATGGTTTTTATTCTGGCTCTAAAGTCCGGTTTGACAGCCTTTGACCAGATATTTGCGTTGACGAGTGGTGGCCCAAATAATGCTACAACTTCTCTTGGACTTTTGGTCTACAATTATGCCTTCAAGAGTAATCAATATGGATATGCGAATGCAATTGCCTTGATTTTATTCTTAATTATTGGAATTATTTCTCTTATCCAAATCAAACTATCAAAGAAATTTGAAATCTAATAGAGGAGTCCTACACATGAAAAAAGAAGAAAAATTGAATCAGTTTTGGAAGTATGTCCTCTTGATAGTAGGTGGTATCCTTATACTTGTTCCTTTATTGGTAACAGTATTTAGTTCTTTCAAAACAACTAAGGATATCATGAATCATTTCTTTAGTTTGCCCAATCCTTTTACTTTAAGTAATTATGAACGCTTGATTTCGGATGGAATTGGAGGCTATTTCTGGAATTCAGCTGTTATTACGGTGTTATCATTGATTGTAGTAGCTTTATTTATACCAGCTGCAGCTTACTCCATTGCTCGAAATATGTCCAAGAAAAAAGCTTTTGCAATTATGTATTCACTCTTGATTTTAGGGATATTTGTTCCATTTCAGGTGATCATGATTCCTATTACCGTTATGATGAGTAAACTTGGTCTAGCAAATATGTGGGGGTTGGTAATACTCTATCTAACTTATGCGATTCCACAGACTCTCTTCTTGTATGTTGGTTATATTAAAATCAGTGTACCAGATAGTTTGGATGAAGCTGCGGAAATTGATGGGGCTGATCGATTTACAACTTATCGCCGAATCATTTTTCCAATGCTGAAGCCCATGCATGCTACAACCTTGATTATCAATGCATTATGGTTCTGGAATGACTTTATGTTGCCACTGTTGATTCTGAATAAGGATTCCAAGATGTGGACTTTACCTCTCTTCCAATACAACTACCAAGGTCAGTATTTCAATGACTATGGTCCAAGCTTTGCATCCTATATTGTGGGAATTGTAACGATAACCATTGTCTACCTTATCTTCCAAAAACATATCATTTCAGGAATGAGTAACGGGGCAGTGAAGTAGGAAAGTGCTTAGGGAATTTATAATTCCATACATAGAGGAACAGTTCAGCTTGTTGACAATTCTATGTAGAAAACAGAAAGTCGTATTTAGTTGCTTGCAGTCTATATTAGTCCGAGTTCGAAGTGAACAAAAATCTAAAAATATCTTTCATTTACGAAGCCAGGTCATATAAGACTTGGCTTTCATCAGAAAAAGGAGACCATCTATGACCATTCAAAATAAAACTATGTTGATTACTTACTCAGATAGTCTTGGGAATAACCTTAAAGACTTGTATGAGAATTTGGAAGAACATTTTGGCGATGCTATTGGGGGAGTTCACCTTCTGCCATTTTTCCCGTCAACAGGTGATCGTGGATTTGCGCCAGTTGACTACGATGAAGTGGATCCAGCGTTTGGTGATTGGGAGGATGTTAAGCGTTTAGGTGAGAAATATTATCTTATGTTCGACTTTATGATTAACCATATTTCTCGTCAATCTAAATATTATAAGGACTATCAAGAAAAACATGAAGCTAGTGAATTCAAAGATCTCTTTCTAAACTGGGATAAGTTTTGGCCAGAAAATTGTCCGACACAAGCTGATGTAGATTTAATTTACAAGCGCAAGGATCGTGCGCCAAAGCAGGAGATCGTTTTTGCAGATGGTTCAGTAGAACATTTGTGGAATACCTTTGGTGAGGAGCAGATTGATCTTGATGTGACCAAGGAAGTAACAATGGAATTCATCCGTAAGACCATTCAGCACCTGGCAAGTAATGGGTGTGATTTGATTCGTCTAGATGCCTTTGCTTATGCAGTGAAGAAATTGGATACCAATGATTTCTTTGTGGAACCAGATATTTGGAATTTATTGGACAAAGTCCGAGATATCGCTGCTGAGTATGGGACAGAGCTCTTACCTGAGATTCATGAACACTATTCGATTCAGTTTAAAATAGCGGACCATGATTACTATGTTTATGATTTTGCCCTTCCAATGGTGACTCTTTATACTCTTTACAGTTCCAGAACAGAGCGTTTGGCTAAGTGGTTAAAGATGAGCCCGATGAAGCAATTTACGACACTAGATACTCATGATGGGATTGGAGTGGTGGATGTCAAGGATATCCTGACAGATGAAGAAATTGACTATGCTTCAAATGAGCTCTATAAGGTTGGAGCGAATGTCAAACGTAAGTACTCTAGTGCAGAGTATAACAATCTAGATATCTACCAAATCAATTCAACCTATTATTCTGCGCTTGGAGATGATGATGTCAAGTACTTCCTCGCTCGTTTGATTCAAGCTTTTGCTCCAGGCATTCCTCAGGTTTACTATGTGGGTCTATTAGCAGGTAAGAATGACTTGAAATTATTAGAAGAAACCAAAGAAGGTCGAAATATTAATCGTCATTACTATAGCAATGAGGAAATAGCAGAAGAAGTTCAACGTCCTGTGGTGAAGGCCCTTCTCAATCTATTTTCTTTCCGTAATAAATCAGAGGCCTTTGACCTAGAAGGGACTATTGAGATAGAAACACCAACAGCTCACAGCATTGTAATCAAACGTCAAAATAAAGACAAGTCTGTAACAGCAGTAGCAGAAATTGATCTGCAAAGTCAGACCTATCAGGTAGTGGAAAACGGCAGAAAAATTCAGTTCTAGTGCTATATTAATGAAAGAGTTTTTTTGTGGCGAAAACGTGTTCATTGTTCCCAAATGACGGAAAAAATGGTAAAATTAAAAGATAGTTTAGCATTTATCTTCTGGAGAAATCCAGAACAGAAAGGATCCGTTTTGAAATCAATTGGATTACTGGATAAGATAAGAGGGCTTTCGAAAAAAGATTTCTTTTTGTATCTGATGATCATGAGTATCTTTTTACCTTTTTATTTGTTCTTAGCACTCTTTGCTTTATATTTGATAGGTTTACTTGTTACTGGGGAGATGAAGGGAATTATCAAGGGATTGGCCAAACATCCTGTACTTCTCTTTTTTATTGCCTACAGTAGTATCATCTCTATCGTCGCCAAGAACTGGCTTGGCTTGGTTGCATCTTTACTGATGTTTCTCTTCCTCATTTTCTTTAGTTTTTACCAGAAACGTCTGACACATGCTTTCTTTCGACTGATACTGCAGACAATTTTGTTTGGTAGTGTGCTCTCTGCTGTTTTTGCTACTTTGGAGCATTTCCAGATTGTAAAGAAATTTAACTATGCCTTTCTTTCGCCCAATATGCAAGTATGGCACCAGAACCGTGCAGAGGTGACATTCTTTAATCCGAACTACTATGGGATTATCTGTTGCTTCTGTATCATGATTGCCTTTTATCTCTTTACAACGACGAAGCTAAGATGGTTGAAAATCTTTTGTGTGCTAGCAGGTTTTGTGAATCTATTTGGTTTGAATTTCACGCAGAATAGAACAGCCTTTCCTGCCATCATCGCGGGTGCAATCATTTATCTCTTTACAACCATTAAAAACTGGCGCGCCTTCTGGCTCAGTATTGGAGTTTTTGGGATTGGCCTTTGTTTCCTCTTCTCAAGCGATTTGGGTGTCCGTATGGGAACACTAGATTCTTCAATGGAAGAGCGTGTTTCAATCTGGAATGCGGGTATGACTTTGTTCAAGCAAAATCCGATCTGGGGTGAGGGTCCACTGACCTATATGAATTCCTATCCGAGAATTCATGCACCCTACCACGAACACGCGCATAGTCTTTACATCGATACTATTTTAAGTTATGGTTTGATTGGAACCATTCTCCTATCCATTTCTTCAGTTATCCCGGTTCACATGATGATGGATATGAGTCAGGAGTCTGGGAAACGACCAATTATCGGTCTTTATCTCTCCTTCCTTACAGTAGTCGCTGTACATGGAATTTTTGACTTGGCTCTCTTCTGGGTACAGTCAGGATTCATCTTCTTGCTGGTTATGTGCAGTCTACCACTGGAACATCGAACCTTGGTGTCCGAAATGACAGATTAAGTTACTCAATAACGAAGATCTTCTACTCTAGGTAGGAGGTCTTTTTTTGTTGGTGAAAATTATTTCCAAATCGAAACAGTTGACAGATGGAATAAAAGGTGTTACAATGTAGAAAATTCGATATAGAAATAAATTGGAGGTTTTATGAAAGATAGTCATTTAGTTGCCCATCATATTCGTTTGTTGAATGGGCGAATTTTTCAAAAGTTACTGAGTCAGGATCCTGAAGCTCTTTATCGGAGTGAACAGGGAAAGATTTTAGCGGTTTTATGGAATAGTGAGACAGGATGCGCTACGGCCACAGATATTGCGCTTGCGACAGGACTTGCTAACAATACGCTGACAACTATGCTGAAAAAGTTGGAAGAGCAGGATTTGGTGACCTTTAGTCAGTGTGGTTCAGACAAGCGAAAAAAATATGTCAAGTTGACAGAGCAGGGTTGGTCCCAGAAAGAAGTTGGCCATCGTGTTAGTCAAAAATTGGATGCAATTTTTTATAAAGGATTCACTGAGGAAGAAATTCGCCAGTTTGAAAGCTATCAGGAACGCATTTTGGACAATCTGAAAGAGAAAGCAAATGAGGCATAAATCATGTCAAAACAAGTTGAAAATGCACAAAATCTATATATTCATGCTATTCAAGATGGACGAGTTGCTGAGGCTCAGGCCCAGTCTGTAGGAGATACCTACATTCAACACTCGACAGGTGTGCCAGATGGGAAAGAAGGGTTTGCGACTTTCTTTGCAAATTTCTTTGAGCGCCATCCCGAGCGTGAGATGAAAATTGTTCGCACCATTGAAGACGGCAATCTGGTCTTTGTCCATGTTCACCAATATCTCAATGGCGGAGAAGCGCAATGGGTGACGACGGATACTTTCCGTGCGGATGAGAATGGTCGTATCGTGGAGCATTGGGATGTCATTGACTACTATCGTGCTCCGGAAAATGGACAATTAGATCAGATTTTTGGAGATTTTGAGATTAAGGATTTGGGCAAAACAGCAGCAAATAAAAAGTTGGTTCGCCGTTTCTTGACAGAAATTTTTCAAAATGGGGAACTGGAGCAGTGAAGTGATTATGTAGCAGACGATTTGATTCAGCATAATCATGAGATTGGACAAGGAAGTGCTGCTTATAAAGACTATGTGGCTGAACATGGGGTTACTTTCGACTTTGTTTTCCAGCTTTTGGGACAAGGAAACTATGTGGTCAGCTATGGGCAGACTCAGATTGATGGCGTTGCCTATGCCCAGTATGACATCTTCCGTTTGGAGAATGGCTTGATTGTTGAGCATTGGGACAATAAAGAAGTCATGCCTAAGGTAGAAGACTTGACTAATCGAGGAAAATTTTAAATAGAGGACAAAGAATGATTGAATATAAAAATGTAGCGCTACGCTATACAGAAAAAGATGTTTTGAGAGATGTCAATTTACGGATGGAGAATGGGGAATTTATGGTTTTAGTTGGACCTTCTGGGTCCGGTAAGACGACCATGATTAAGATCATTAATCGTCTCTTGGAACCAACTGATGGAAATATTTATATGGATGGCAAGCGCATCAAAGACTATGATGAGCGTGAACTTCGTCTTTCTACGGGTTATGTTTTACAGGCAATTGCTCTTTTTCCCAATCTAACGGTTGCGGAAAATATTGCTCTCATTCCTGAGATGAAGGGGTGGAGTAAGGAAGAAATAGCTCAGAAAACAGAAGAGCTTTTAGCTAAGGTTGGTTTACCAGTAGCTGAGTATGGGCACCGTTTACCTAATGAATTATCTGGTGGAGAACAGCAACGGGTCGGCATTGTCCGTGCCATGATTGGTCAGCCTAAGATTCTCCTCATGGATGAGCCCTTTTCAGCCTTGGATGCTATTTCGAGAAAACAGTTGCAGGTTCTGACGAAAGAATTGCATAAAGAGTTTGGGATGACAACGATTTTTGTGACCCACGATACGGATGAAGCTTTGAAATTGGCGGACCGTATTGCTGTCTTGCAGGATGGAGAGATTCGTCAGGTGGCGAACCCTGAGACGATTTTAAAAGCTCCTGCAACGGACTTTGTAGCAGACTTGTTTGGAGGTAGTGTTCATGACTAATTTGATATCAACTTTTCAGGATCGTTTTGGTGATTGGGTAACAGCTCTATCTCAACATTTGCAGTTGTCACTTTTGACCTTATTACTAGCTATTTTTATTGCTATTCCCTTGGCTGTTTATCTTCGCTATCATGAGAAGTTGGCGGACTGGGTCTTGCAGATTGCAGGAATTTTCCAGACTATCCCGTCTCTGGCCTTGTTGGGACTCTTTATCCCCTTGATGGGAATTGGAACCTTGCCTGCTTTGACAGCACTAGTGATTTATGCGATTTTCCCGATTTTACAGAATACTATCACTGGGCTAAAGGGAATTGATCCAAGTCTACAAGAGGCTGGGATTGCCTTTGGGATGACTAGATGGGAGCGTCTCAAGAAGTTTGAAATTCCACTTGCCATGCCTGTCATTATGTCTGGGATTCGGACGGCAGCGGTCTTGATCATCGGTACGGCGACCTTGGCAGCCTTGATTGGGGCTGGTGGACTGGGTTCCTTTATCCTTTTGGGAATTGACCGTAATAATACCAGTCTGATTTTGATTGGGGCCCTTTCTTCTGCAGTGCTGGCCATTGCCTTTAACTTCCTACTAAAAGTGATGGAAAAAGCAAAATTGCGGACGATTTTCTCTGGTTTTGCCTTGGTGACCATATTACTCGGTCTGTCTTACAGTCCAGCCCTTTTGGCTCAAAAAGAGAAAGAAAACTTGGTGATTGCTGGGAAATTGGGACCAGAACCCGAAATTTTGGCTAATATGTATAAATTGTTGATTGAAGAAAATACCAGTATGACTGCGACTGTTAAGCCGAATTTTGGGAAAACAAGCTTCCTCTATGAAGCTCTGAAAAAAGGGGATATTGATATCTATCCTGAATTTACTGGTACGGTGACTGAAAGTTTGCTTCAGCCATCACCCAAGGTAGGTCATGAGCCAGATCAGGTTTATCAAGTGGCGCGTGATGGCATTGCCAAACAGGATCATCTAGCCTATCTCAAACCTATGTCTTATCAAAATACCTACGCTGTAGCTGTTCCGAAAAAAATTGCTCAAGAATATGGCTTGAAGACCATTTCGGACTTGAAAAAAGTGGAAGGACAGCTGAAGGCAGGTTTTACTCTCGAATTTAATGATCGTGAGGATGGAAATAAGGGCTTGCAATCAATGTATGGTCTCAATCTCAATGTAGCGACCATGGAGCCAGCCCTTCGCTACCAGGCAATTCAGTCAGGCGATATTCAAATCACGGATGCCTATTCGACGGATGCAGAGTTGGCGCGTTATGATTTGCAGGTCTTAGAAGATGACAAGCAACTTTTCCCACCTTATCAAGGAGCGCCACTCATGAAAGAAGCTCTTCTCAAGAAACATCCAGAATTGGAATCTATTCTCAATAAATTGGCTGGTAAAATTACTGAAAGCCAGATGAGCCAGCTCAACTATCAAGTGGGTGTCGAAGGCAAGTCTGCAGAACAAGTAGCCAAGGAATTTCTACAAGAACAAGGATTGTTGAAGAAATAAATGGAGAGGAAAGCCAGTGGTAGCCACTAGCAATTTTCTTCAGCAGACAAAATCCCATCTCGAATTATAGACGAGATGGGATTTTTAATGTTAGAGTAAGATAAACAAGAGAGCAATCAAAGCCGCTAGTGTGCCCCTTATAATGTGGTGCGATATATTTTGACTTTCTTGCTGTCGCCCATTCCAGTAAGCACCGTAACAGATGATGCTAGAGCCCACTATCCATAAGACGACAGTTGCAAGCGGAACAAAGAAAAAGATAGCAAGAGCTAGTGAAGTAAGACAACTTCCCACCAAGATACACATGTTCCCTTGACAGTAATTTTTTTCTTTCATGGCTGCGAAAGCTGCCGCGAGATGAAGGAGGGAGAAAATAAGAGCCAATACAATCGTTAGAATTCCTAGGATAATAGAAGTTAACATGGTTGATTCCTTTCTTCGTGATAGGATTAAATTTCGAGTGATTTTGTAGAAGTCATCTCAATCACATCTAAGTAAAATCTCACCACTTGGTCTTCGGTATAAGATTTTCCTTTTTTAAGCCACCAGGTCAGTGTTTCGATAAAATTGGTTACTACAAAATGTTTGAGGTAGGAAGCCGGAATGTTTGGATAGGCCTCTTGCAAATCCTCCGCTACCATGGGGTAAACATGGTGTTCGAGTTCCTTGTGTAGTTGGCGGAGGAAGTAGTCGTTTTTGGAAAAAAGAAGACTGGTGACATGGTCTTGATTTTTTTGAAAATGTAAAAAGATATGAGCGAGGTAGTCTTCTGTAGTCAAGTGTTCTTCCCTTTCAAAGAGATGATGAAAGAGGTAGCGACAGAGTTCATCTAAAAGCAGTTCCTTACTCTCGTAGTGACAGTAAAAAGTGGAACGCCCAACATCTGCTAGGTCAATGATATCTTGGACAGTAGTAGCATCATAGCCCTTGTCGTTCAAAACTTGTAGAAAAGCTTGATAAATGGCTTTTTTCGTCTTGCTGACTCGACGGTCTCTTTTTGGCATATAGACACTTGAGACAAACTGTTCAGAACTGAATAAGGCTGACAGTTTGCTTCTATCCTTTCTTTGGATTTTATTAGATAATACAAATGAAAGAAGTATATATACCTATTATACCAAAGGAGGGAGAGAAATGAGTTCTAAAACATCTATCTGGCTAGCCTTTTTCTTGAATCTATCATTTTCTGTTGTCGAATTTATTTTTGGAGGCATCTTCAATTCAAGTGCGGTATTAGCGGATGCGGTTCATGATTTGGGCGATGCCCTTGCCATAGGCTTATCAGCTTGCTTGGAAACTATTTCCAATCGTCAGGAAGACAAACGTTATACACTTGGTTATAAACGCTTCAGTCTGCTAGGCGCCATGCTGACTGCTTTGATCCTTTTGACAGGATCTTTCATGGTGCTCTTGGAGAATATTCCTCGTCTCCTATCCCCTCAGCCTGTCAACTACCAAGGGATGCTGTGGTTGGGGATTCTTGCGATTCTTATCAATCTCTTGGCTAGTCTAATCGTTCGTAAGGGTCGGACAAAGAACGAAGTTATCCTGACCTTGCATTTTTTAGAAGATATTCTGGGTTGGCTAGCGGTCATTCTGGTTGCTGGTGTTTTGTATGTGACAGATTGGTACTTTCTTGATCCGCTCTTATCACTCTTGATTTCTAGTTTTATCCTCTGGAAAGCCATTCCTCGCTTTTGGTCAACACTTAAGATTTTCTTAGATGCTGTGCCTGAAGGGGTCGAGACTGCCGAGCTAGAGAAAGAGTTAGCAGCGCTAGCTAATGTTAAAAGTGTTAATCAACTCAGTATTTGGTCTATGGATGGTCTGGAAAATGACGCCATTGTTCATGTTTGCCTAGAAGAGATTGAACATATGGAGTATTGTAAAGAATCCATTCGTAATTTACTCAAAGATTATGGTTTTCAAAATGTTACCATTGAAGTTGATGCAAACCTAGCAAGTCACCAAACCCATAAGCGAAAAATTGAGGAGTTGGAAGTAGGTCAAAGTCATGGACATCATCATTCATAAGAAGTCGATTTTCCATTTGTTGATTATTTTTGATGAATTGTAAATGTAACATATTTACTCCATTATGAAATTGTGATAGACTACATATATCACTGAAAGGAGATAGGCGATGTTACAGCTACAACACATTTCAAAAGTCTATCATACGGGCGATAAAGAGTTCCACGCGCTAAAGGATATATCGATTCGCTTCCGTGAGAATGAGTTTGTCTCCATTCTCGGGCAATCGGGTTCTGGGAAAACCACCCTATTAAATATCATCGGGGGACTCGACCAATACACATCTGGTGATTTACTCATCCAAGGAAAATCAACAAAGCAATTTAAAGACCGCGATTGGGATAGCTACAGAAACCACACCATCGGTTTCGTCTTTCAGTCTTATAATCTCATTGGGCACCAAACTGCACTCTCTAACGTAGAAATTGCAATGACTCTTTCGGGTGTTTCAAAAGCAGAACGTAAGAAACGTGCTATCGAAGTGCTCGAACGCGTAGGCCTAAAAGACCATTTATATAAGAAACCAAGTCAAATGTCTGGGGGACAAATGCAACGAATCGCGATTGCGCGTGCTCTTGTTAATGATCCAAAAGTCGTTTTAGCCGACGAACCGACAGGAGCGCTCGATTCTGAGACTTCTGTTCAAATCATGGATTTATTAAAAGACATTGCCAAGGAACGTTTGGTTATCATGGTGACGCATAACCCAGAGCTGGCGCAGAAGTACTCCACACGTATCGTACAAGTATTAGATGGAAACATCTTGAGCGACTCAAACCCATGCGAACCAACAGAGGAGACAAAGCAAGTCGACATCCAGTTCACGAAGACGAAGATGAGCTTTATAACCGCCCTTGTACTTTCCTTTAATAACCTATTGACAAAGAAAGGTCGTACCTTACTAACAGCTTTTGCGGGTTCCATCGGGATTATCGGGATTGCTCTTATCTTAGCCCTTTCCAATGGTGTGAGTGACTACGTTAAAAAGGTGCAGGAAGATACCCTCGTCTCTCTTCCACTGACGATTAGCGAGCAGAACCAGAGCAACTTGTTGGCGACCTCTCCAGATTTGAGCGAGAAGCCTTACAAGGATAATCATGAGCTCGGTATCAATACGGTTTTAACGAATTTATTGAAAAAACAAATCGGAAAGAACGACCTAGCTTCCTTCAAGACTTACTTGGAGGAACACGCTTCGAAGGTCGAATCTCTCACAAAAGACATTCGTTACCGATACAATTTACAACCGTTTATCTATGCAAGTGATACTTCCAACGGACCCAAAAGTATTCTGCCTTCAACCTTAGCTGATGAAGTAGAAACAGCGAACCAAACGATGAAGGGATACTTACAAAACCTCAACTACTGGAGTGAACTTTCTAGTGATTCTTCAATGCTAGAAAGCAAGTACGACGTGTTGGAAGGACGCTTCCCACAAGATAAGTCCGAGATCGTCCTTATCGTAGATGAAAACAATCAAATTAGCGATTTGTTGCTCTATAGTTTGCGTATCAAAGATCCCAGTGAATTGAACGATACGAAGAAGCTTGACGAACTCTCTTCTCAAACGTATCAATATAGTGATTTTATCGGAAAAACTTTCAAAGCAGTTGTCAATACAAAGCGTTTTGTGAAAGAAAATAACTTATGGCTCAATAAGATTGATAATGCTTCTTATATGAAAACTCAAATCGAGAATGGGCTCCAACTTAAAATTGTGGGTGTCCTTCGCCAAAAAGACGGCACAAGTTCAGGCGTGAATACTCCTTCAGGAGGAATCGCCTACACAAGCGCCCTTATTGATTACACTTCCGAATACATTCAAAATAGTGATATCGTTAAGGAACAGGAAGCAAATCAAAATCTAAATGTATTTACGGGTAAAGACTTTGCCAAAGATCCTAAACCATTCAGTTCGGAGAATTTAACCGAAGAAGAAAAAATTCAGTTGGCTAAAATGACACCTGAAGAACAGGCGCAGTATGTCCAACAATATAACGACAATTCGGCTTCAACTTACGAGGAAAACCTCGCAAAAATGGGCGTCATCAACAAATCCAAACCAGCTGCCATTGAGCTCTACACCTCTTCGTTCCAACAAAAACAAGACTTAAAAGAGTTCATAAACACCTATAACACAGCGAAAAAAGAAGCTGGAGAAGACGATAAAGTACTCGCTTATTCAGATGATATCCAATCTATCATGTCTTCAATTACGACATTGGTTGGCGTAGTGACAACAGTACTCGTTGGCTTTGTGGCCATCTCACTCATTGTATCTTCTATAATGATTTCGATTATCACGTACATTTCAGTTCTCGAACGTACAAAAGAAATCGGAATCCTACGTGCAATGGGGGCTTCGAAGAAAGATATTCGTCGTATCTTCACTGCTGAAACAGCCATTGAAGGATTGATCTCTGGGGTGCTCGGTATCACGATTACCTTTCTTGCGACATTCCCAATCAATGCGATTGTTGCGAAAATGACAAATGTAGGAAATGTAGCGCAATTACCAATAGAAGTAGCTCTAATCCTTATCGGTATTTCGATTGTCCTTACCATGTTAGCCGGTCTAATCCCTTCACGCATCGCTGCTAAGAAAGACCCAGTCGAATCGCTTCGTAGCGAATAACATTAAACCCTAAAAAGGTGGATAAAGGAATATTTCTTTATTCACTTTTTCTATTGGCTGGAAACTATTAAAAACGTAATCGAAAAATCTCTCCTTATAAAACTTAAATCTCAAGAAGAAAAGACTATATTGGACTAAACTAGTGTCTTATCGCCGTTAATAATGATTGATACGAGCGAAAGCTTGACAAAAAGTGTATAATGAAAGTAAGAAACCAATAGAAAAGGAGTGGTTCTATGAAGAAAACAGTTTATACAAAAGCTGGTCAGGTTGGTCTTATTGAAGTGGAGCATCCGCAAATCATTGAGGCAGATGATGCCATTATTCGGATCGTTCGGACCTGTGTTTGTGGCTCTGATCTGTGGAGCTATCGCAATCCAGATATTGAAACGGGCCATCAGAATAGCGGGCACGAAGCGATTGGTATCGTTGAGGCAATTGGTGATGCAGTGACGACTGTTAAACCGGGAGATTTTGTTATTGCACCTTTCACCCATGGCTGTGGGGAGTGTGATGCCTGTAGCGCTGGCTATGATGGGACTTGTGACCGCCATATTGGCACCAATTGGTCTAATGGGGTACAAGCGGAGTACATTCGCTTCGAATATGCCAACTGGGCTCTTGTCAAAATTCCGGGTCAGCCCTCTGATTATACAGAAGGCATGCTCAAATCCCTCTTGACACTGGCTGATGTCATGCCGACTGGCTATCATGCAGCGCGTGTTGCTAATGTACAAAAAGGGGATAAGGTTGTGGTGATTGGTGATGGGGCTGTTGGTCAATGTGCTGTCATTGCTGCTAAGATGCGTGGTGCTTCCCAAATCGTTCTCATGAGCCGTCACGAAGACCGACAAAAGATGGCCTTGGAATCAGGTGCGACGGCTGTTGTGGCTGAACGTGGCGAAGAAGGAATTGCCAAGGTGCGAGAAATTCTTGGTGGAGGAGCAGATGCAGCTCTTGAGTGTGTCGGTACTGAGGCAGCGGTTGATCAGGCTCTTGGTGTCCTTCACAATGGTGGTCGTTTGGGCTTTGTTGGAGTTCCTCACTATAGCAATCGAGCTCTTGGTTCAACTTTTGCTCAAAATATTACGGTAGCAGGCGGAGCAGCCTCTGTAACGACTTACAACAAACAGTTCTTACTGAAGGCAGTCCTTGATGGCGATATCAACCCAGGCCGTGTCTTTACTTCCAGTTATAAATTAGAAGAGATTGACCAAGCCTATAAAGATATGGACGAACGTAAGACCATTAAGTCTATGATTGTGATGGATTAACAAAGAGAATCCTAATGGAGATTTGAGAATCTCTATTAGGATTTTTTGCGTTGGTATATTTGTTGAGTTATGGCAGAGTACTTTCTCTCAGAGTTAGTCTGGTTCCCAGCATAGTCAGGCTAGGAATTTTCCGACCATGGAGAACTTCCTTGTTAAGAATATCCATACCTGCTCGGCCCATTTCCTCGGTATAGACAGTGATGCTAGAAAGGGGAGGATAGACCTGCTTGGTCAGGCTAGTGTCGTTAAAAGAAATGAGGCTGACGCGGTCTGGTAGGCTGATTCCAGCTTCTTGGAGAGCACGGAGGGCACCGATGGCTAAACTATCACTGGCGGCGAAAAAGGCTGGTGGGAGTTGATCACCCAACTTGTGAATGGCCTCCTTCATCAAGTCATAGCCAGACTGGGCAGTAAAGCTCCCCTGAAAGACCAGTTCTTCATGGTAGATTCCATTTGCTTGGGTATAGTCTTTGAAATTTTCTAGCCGCTTATCCTGGATGATTTCTTCTTGGTCGGTTGTTTCCTCAAGACCTGTTAGAATGCCAATCCGATCCACCCCCTGACTGAGGAAATGGTCTACAACTTGTTTCACAGCAGTGTAAAAGTCAGTAATAATACAGGTATGACCTAGTGAGAGGGTGTCACTATCTATAAAGACTAAAGGTTTTTGGTATTCTTCAAAGGCAGAAATCTGAGCTCGGCTGAACTTTCCGATGCAGAGAATGCCAATCACTTCCTCGCTTAATGTAAAAGGATGGTCATTAAAATAGCGCAAGATATCATAGTCCAACTCTTGAGCTCTTTTTTCTATGCCTAGACGAATCTGATAGTAGTAGAGGTCGTCCAACTCCCCTTGTTCGCTGACCCATTGGATAATGGCAATCTTCTGCTTGGGTTTGTGGGATTCGCCTGTCTTGAGGTGTTTGGTGTAGCCCAGCTCTTCAGCGACGGTTAAAATGCGGTGTCGGGTTTCTTCTGTGACAGATAGGCTCTGGTCGCGATTGAGGACACGAGATACGGTCGCGATAGAGACAGAGGCTAGCTGTGCAATGTCTTTTAAGGTAGCCATAAATCCTCCTTCTTTTAGGTTAGTATATCATATTTTTCTGCTTTTTACTGATAGTTTAGTAAAAGTTTAGTAAAAAGCATTGACCTTGGCAAATGCCTTGGATACAATAGAAGAAAACGATTACACGTTAAGGCGACTTAACGGACAGTCAAAGGAGAATTCATATGACACAACATCTTACTGCTGAAGCCCTTCGCAAAGACTTTCTTGCCGTTTTTGGTCAAGAAGCAGACCAAACATTCTTTTCACCAGGTCGTATCAATTTGATTGGTGAACACACAGACTACAACGGTGGGCACGTTTTTCCAGCTGCTATTTCTTTGGGGACATACGGTGCAGCTCGCAAGCGTGACGACCAAGTCTTGCGTTTCTACTCAGCCAATTTTGAAGACAAGGGTATTATCGAAGTGCCTCTTGCCGATCTCAAATTTGAAAAAGAGCACAGCTGGACCAACTATCCAAAAGGGGTTCTTCATTTCTTGCAAGAAGCTGGGCACGTGATTGACAAAGGATTTGATTTTTATGTTTATGGGAATATCCCAAATGGAGCTGGCTTGTCATCATCAGCATCCTTGGAACTTTTGACTGGTGTTGTGGCAGAGTATCTCTTTGGTTTAAAACTAGACCGTTTGGATTTGGTTAAAATCGGAAAACAAACGGAAAACAACTTTATTGGAGTCAACTCTGGTATCATGGACCAGTTTGCTATCGGTATGGGGGCTGACCAGCGTGCTATTTACCTGGATACCAACACCTTGGAGTACGACTTGGTGCCACTTGATTTGAAGGACAAGGTCGTTGTTATCATGAACACCAACAAACGCCGTGAACTAGCGGACTCTAAATACAATGAACGTCGTGCTGAGTGTGAAAAAGCAGTGGAAGAATTGCAAGCTACCATAGATATTCAGACCTTGGGTGAATTGGACGAGTGGGCTTTTGACCAATACAGCTACCTGATTAAAGACGAAAATCGTTTGAAACGTGCTCGCCATGCCGTGTTTGAAAACCAACGTACCCTTAAAGCTCAAGCAGCCCTTCAGGCAGGTGATTTGGAAACCTTTGGTCGTTTGATGAATGCATCTCACGTTTCTTTGGAGCATGATTATGAAGTAACTGGCTTGGAATTGGATACCCTTGTTCACACAGCTTGGGCTCAAGAAGGTGTTCTCGGTGCTCGTATGACAGGGGCAGGTTTTGGTGGCTGTGCCATTGCCTTGGTGCAAAAAGACACTGTTGAGGCCTTTAAGGAAGCTGTAGGCAAACACTACGAGGAAGTAGTTGGATACGCTCCAAGCTTCTATATAGCTGAAGTTGCAGGTGGCACTCGCGTTCTAGACTAGGAGAGAAGTATATGGAAGCTGTAATATTTGATTTAGACGGCTTATTAGCTGATACTGAGATCATTTCTCTAAAAGTTTATCAAGAATTACTTGAAGATTTTGGAATTCCTTTCACAGAAGAAACATATTCTAGAGAATACAGTGGACATAGGGAAGAGGAAAATGTTCAACGATTTTTGGATACCTATGATTTACCTTGGAACTTTGACCAAACCTTGGAAAAAGTTTATGAACTGGAAGCTCGAATTTTAGCCAAAGGTGTAAATTTAAAAAAAGGTGCTAAAAATTTACTTGCTTTTTTGCAAAGAGAAGGTATTCCAATCGCTTTAGCAACTTCAAGTGTTGAATCTAGGGCTAGAATGATTTTGGATAGTAATGGTATACTGTCCTTATTTGACCATCTAGTTTTTGCAAAAGATGTAAAGCGAAGCAAACCTTACCCTGATATATTTTTAAAGGCCTGTAGTGATTTGAATGTTTTGCCAGAGAATTGCTTAGTATTAGAGGATAGTGAAGCGGGGATTGAAGCAGCCTATAGAGCTGGGATACCAGTTATTTGTATTCCAGACTTAAAAATGCCAGCACAGTCTTTCTTAAATAAAACAGAACAAGTTTTTCAGGATTTAGATGCTGTCAGAGACTATTTAGAAAGTAAGAAGGAGAATCAATGAGTCAGGGAGTTCTAGATGCATTTATCACGGAAGTCATTGCAGAAAGTTCATTTGAGGAAATGGATCGAATCTACCTAAGCAATCGTGTTTTGGCTCGAGTGGGCGAAGGTGTTTTGGAAGTTGAGACTGATCTAGATGAGTTGATTGACCTCAAGGACCAGCTGGTTGAGGAGGCGGTTCGATTAGAGACGATTGAGGATAGTCAGGCTGCGCGTGAAATCCTCGGTGCTGAACTGATGGACTTGGTAACCCCTTGTCCAAGTCAGGTTAATCGTGACTTCTGGACAACCTATGCCCAATCTCCCGAGCAAGCAATTGCAGATTTTTACCAGCTCAGCCAGAAAAACGACTACATCAAGCTCAAGGCCATTTCTAAGAATATCGCTTATCGTGTTCCATCTGACTACGGAGAACTTGAGATTACCATCAACCTCTCTAAACCTGAAAAGGATCCAAAAGAGATTGCGGCAGCTAAGTTGGTGCAAGCTAGCAATTATTCCCAGTGTCAACTCTGTCTAGAGAACGAAGGCTACCATGGTCGAATTAACCATCCAGCTCGTAGCAATCACCGCATTATCCGTTTTGAAATGGCGGGTCAGGAGTGGGGCTTCCAGTATTCGCCCTATGCTTATTTTAATGAGCACTGTATTTTCTTAGACGGTCAGCACCGTCCCATGGCCATTAGTCGTCAGAGTTTTGAGCGTCTGCTGGCGATCGTAGAGCAGTTCCCAGGCTATTTTGCGGGCTCAAATGCCGACCTTCCGATCGTGGGGGGCTCTATCTTGACTCATGATCACTATCAGGGAGGGCGACATGTTTTTCCTATGGAATTGGCTCCTCTACAAAAGGCCTTCCGATTTGCTGGTTT
This sequence comes from Streptococcus oralis, assembly GCF_026782285.1. Taxonomy (GTDB): domain Bacteria; phylum Bacillota; class Bacilli; order Lactobacillales; family Streptococcaceae; genus Streptococcus; species Streptococcus oralis_CG. The sequence continues at coordinate 62,717 of NZ_JAKUWG010000005.1, read as the reverse complement.
TGAGCAGGTCAAGGCTGGGATTGTCAAGTGGCCTATGTCAGTGCTACGTTTGACTTCGGATTTCAAAGAAGATTTGTTCAACTTGGCTGACAAGATTTTACAGGAATGGCGCCAGTATTCAGATCCAAGTGTGCAAGTCTTGGCAGAAAGTAATGGAACACCGCATCACACCATTACACCCATTGCTCGTAAACGTGACGGACAGTTTGAGTTGGACTTGGTTTTACGGGACAATCAGACTTCGGCAGAGCATCCTGATGGTATCTATCATCCCCACAAAGATGTTCAACATATCAAGAAGGAAAATATCGGCTTGATTGAGGTCATGGGCTTGGCTATCCTGCCACCACGTCTAAAAGAAGAAGTGGAGCAAGTCGCTAACTACCTAGTGGGAGAAGATGTCTCAGTTGCATCTTATCATCAGAAATGGGCAGACAATCTCAAAGCTCAACATCCAGACCTAAAAGATAAAGAAAAAGCCCTTGAAATCGTCAAGGACTCTGTAGGTACTATCTTTGCACGTGTACTTGAGGATGCAGGGGTTTACAAGCAGACAGAACAAGGACAGGCAGCCTTTATGCGCTTTGTGGAGCAGGTCGGAATTTTGCCAGACTAGGAGCTTTCTCCTTGCACAGTCCTATAAAAAGTAGTATCATAGTGTCGTTTGAAATATCAGGAGGAAACGATGAAAGATTTTCATTTTGATGCTATATCTGCCTTTGAAAATTACGAAATTGAAAAAATGAGAGATGGTCACGTTGTGGTGACGACGAAAGTAGTGGACTCGTCGCTCAACTACTATGGCAATGCCCATGGCGGCTATCTCTTTACCCTTTGTGACCAAATCAGTGGTCTAGTGGTTATCTCGCTGGGGCTTGATGGAGTGACGCTCCAGTCCTCTATCAACTACCTCAAAGCAGGAAAGCTAGATGATGTACTGACCATTAAAGGAGAATGTGTCCATCATGGACGCACAACCTGTGTGGTAGATGTCGATATCACCAATCAAGAGGGCAGAAATGTCTGCAAAGCAACCTTTACCATGTTTGTCACAGGACAAAGGTCAGAAGAAAGACAGGTAAGGATATAAAGTACTGAGAGTTGACCTGCACTCTAAGGGTTAGATATTTTTTGTCGAACTTTTGGAGTGCAGGTTAGTTTTGATTCTCGCAGATGAACCAACTGCTTCGCTAGACCCCAAAAACTCTGAGGAATTACTTTCTATCTTGGGATCTTTAAAAAATCCGAATCGGACCATTATTATTGCGACCCACAATCCTCTTATCTGGGAGCAAGTGGATCAAGTCATTCGAGTTACCGATTTATCTCATTGATGATAAGAGAACATTAAGTTAGAAGAAAGAGTCACAAATACACTTTGTGGCTTTTTTATTTCCGTAAAAATGGTAAAATAGTAGGAGTAGAAATGGAGTTTGAGACATGAAAGTAATCGATCAATTTAAAAATAAGAAAGTCCTTGTTTTAGGTTTGGCTAAGTCTGGTGAGTCTGCGGCCCGTTTATTGGACAAGCTAGGTGCCATTGTGACAGTAAATGACGGCAAGCCTTTTGAGGAGAATCCTGCTGCTCAAAGCTTACTAGAAGAGGGAATCAAGGTTGTCACTGGTGAGCATCCTTTGGAATTATTAGATGAAGATTTCGCTCTGATGGTGAAAAATCCAGGTATCCCGTATAGCAATCCCATGATTGAAAAGGCTTTGGCAAAGGGGATTCCAGTCTTGACTGAGGTGGAATTGGCTTACTTGATTTCAGATGCACCGATTATCGGTATCACAGGTTCAAATGGGAAAACAACCACAACGACTATGATAGGGGAGGTTTTGACTGCTGCTGGTCAACATGGTCTCTTATCAGGGAATATCGGCTATCCTGCAAGTCAAGTGGCTCAAACTGCAACAGCCAAGGACACGCTTGTCATGGAACTTTCTTCTTTCCAACTGATGGGCGTTCAAGAATTCCATCCAGAAATTGCGGTCATTACCAACCTCATGCCCACTCATATCGACTACCATGGCTCTTTTGAGGCCTATGTGGCAGCCAAGTGGAATATCCAAAATAATATGACAGCAGCTGATTTCCTTGTCTTGAACTTTAACCAAGACTTGGCAAAAGAATTGGCTAGCAAAACACAAGCCACTGTTGTTCCATTTTCAACAAAGGAAAAGGTTGATGGAGCCTATCTTGCAGATGGTCAACTCTATTTCCGTGGCGAAGTGGTCATGGCAGCTAGTGAAATCGGTGTTCCAGGTAGCCACAATATAGAAAATGCCCTTGCGACCATTGCAGTAGCTAAACTTCGTGGTGTAGACAACCAAACCATCAAGGAAACTCTTTCAGCCTTTGGTGGTGTCAAACACCGTCTCCAATTTGTGGATGAAATTAAGGGGGTCAAATTCTATAATGATAGCAAGTCAACCAATATCTTGGCTACTCAAAAAGCCTTGTCAGGATTTGACAATAGCAAGGTCATCTTGATTGCAGGTGGTTTGGATCGTGGCAATGAGTTTGACGAATTGGTGCCAGATATCACAGGCCTCAAGAAGATGGTCATCCTTGGTCAGTCTGCAGAACGTGTCAAACGAGCAGCGGATAAGGCTGGTGTGGCTTATGTGAATGCGACTGATATTGCAGATGCGACCCGCAAGGCTTATGAGCTTGCTACAGAAGGAGATGTAGTCCTTCTCAGCCCTGCCAATGCCAGCTGGGATATGTATGCTAACTTTGAAGTACGTGGCGACCTCTTTATCGACACAGTAGCGGAGCTAAAGGAATAATATGAAAAAAATTATCTTTACAGGTGGGGGGACGGTTGGACATGTTACCCTCAACCTTTTGTTAATGCCCAAGTTTATCGAAGACGGCTGGGAAGTCCACTATATCGGGGATAAGCATGGAATCGAACACCAAGAAATCCTCAAGTCAGGCTTGAATGTGACCTTCCATTCCATTGCGACTGGGAAGTTGCGTCGCTATTTCTCTTGGCAAAATATGCTGGATGTCTTTAAAGTTGGTTTGGGAATTGTCCAATCTCTCTTTATCATGTTACGACTGCGTCCACAGGCCCTTTTTTCAAAGGGTGGCTTTGTCTCCGTACCGCCGGTTATAGCAGCGCGATTGTCAGGAGTGCCTGTCTTTATCCACGAATCGGACCTATCTATGGGCTTGGCCAATAAAATTGCCTATAAATTTGCGACCAAGATGTATTCAACATTTGAGCAAGCTGCTGGTCTCGCAAAAGTCGAGCATGTGGGAGCAGTGACCAAAGTTTCAGATCAAAAAACATCAGAACCAGATGAATTGGTGGATATCCAAACCCACTTTGATCCTGAATTGCCTACAGTATTGTTTGTCGGTGGTTCTGCTGGAGCTCGTGTCTTTAACCAATTGGTGACAGATCATAAGCAAGAACTGACAGAGCGCTACAATATTATCAATCTCACTGGAGATTCAAGCCTCAATGAGTTGAGTCAAAATCTCTTTCGTGTTGATTATGTGACGGATCTCTATCAACCTTTGATGGAGATGGCAGATGTGGTGGTGACGCGTGGCGGTGCCAATACGATTTTCGAGCTCTTGGCCATGGCGAAACTCCATCTCATCGTACCATTGGGTCGTGAAGCAAGTCGAGGAGACCAGATTGAAAATGCAGCCTACTTTGTTAAGAAAGGCTATGCAGAAGAGCTTCAAGAAAGTGACTTGACCTTGGAAAGCTTGGAGGAGAAACTCAGCCACCTGCTTAGTCACAAGGACCAATACCAAGCTAGCATGAAAGCTTCAACTGAATTGAAATCTCTTGCAGATTTTTACGATCTATTAAGAAAAGACCTAGCATAAGGAATATCAATGTCAAAGGATAAGAACAAAGAATCAAACCCCAAGAAAGAATTGTCTGAATGGCAGAAACGAAACCAGGAATACTTGAAAAAGAAGGCTGAGGAAGAAGCTGCCCTAGCTGAGGAGAAAGAAAAGGAAAAACAAGCTCGAATGGAGGAAAACTCTAAGATGTTAGAGGAAGCCAAGAAATCATCGAGTAAATCAGACGAGGAAGCAACAAGCCCAAGCAAGGAACCATCTGAAAAAGAAGAACAATCTCAAAAGGATGATCATAAAGTCAAAGAGAAAAAAGAGAAGAAGAAAAAAGAGAAACCTGCCAAGCCTAAAATTGCGCCTGTTCATATTTGGCGGGCAGTTAGTATCTTGGTGCCGAGTGTTCTGGTTCTCCTCCTTTCTATCTATCTCTTGACTCCTCTTTCGACTATCAAGCATATCGAGGTTAAGGGAAATGTCCAGACCCAAGCGGATGACATTAAACAGGTTTCTGGCATTCAGGACAGCGACTATACCTTGTCTTTGTTGTTGAACAAGGAGAAGCACGCTGAGCGAATCAAGTCTAACCATTGGATAGAGTCTGCGAAGATTGACTATCAATTTCCGACTAACTTTACGATTGAAGTTAAGGAGTTTGCTATTGTCGGATATTATGTATCTGGTGAAGAACATTATCCTATTCTTTCTAGTGGTACAGTAGAGTCAAGCCCTGTCAACCTTTTGAACCTGCCTGAGACCTACCTAACAGTCACCTTTAACGATGAGCAGCAGGTGAAGGATTTGATGACGGGTCTTTCTAGCATTAGTGAGGACATAAAGAGTCAAATTCAGAAGATCGAACTAGCGCCAAGTAAGGCAACTGCCGATCTTCTAAAAATTACTATGCTGGATACAGATGAAATCTTGGTTCCCTTGTCAGAATTGAGTAAGAAATTGCCTTATTACAGCAAAATCAAGCCACAGTTAGCAGAACCGAGCTTCATCGATATGGAGGCAGGAATCTATAGCACTAGCCTGGCTGATAAACGTTTAGAAGAAGCTGAGGAAAAGGCCAAACAAGAAGCTAAAGAAGCAGAGAAGAAAAAACAGGAAGAAAAAAAAGCTGAAGAAAAGAAACAAGAATAAGAATCTTCAGTTTTTACTTGACAAGTGTCGTTATAAATAATAGAATAGTAGAAAACTTTTAAAGCAGTCCAGAGAGGCAGCTAAGGTTAGACAGTGAAAGGGTGGAGACTACCCGTTTTTCGTGGAACCTAGCTGCTAGCAGGTTCCTTTTTTTGAGCAATGGACTGTTAGCAAAGAATAGGAGAAAAGAATGCGTGAGAGTCGTCCGGTCATTGCTCTGGATTTTCCAAGTTTCGAGGAAGCCAAAGAATTTTTAGCCCTTTTTCCAGCAGAGGAAAAACTCTATGTCAAGGTAGGAATGGAAATCTACTATGCAGTAGGTCCCGAAGTTGTGCGTTATTTAAAATCATTGGGACATAGTGTTTTTTTGGATCTCAAGTTGCATGATATTCCAAATACGGTCAAGTCAACCATGAAAATCTTGTCAAGTCTGGGTGTCGATATGACCAATGTTCAGGCTGCAGGTGGACTTGAGATGATGCAGGCCGCGCGTGAAGGCCTTGGTGATCAAGGGATTCTTATTGCGGTGACCCAATTGACCTCAACATCCGAAGAACAGATGCAAGACTGTCAAAATATCCAAACTAGTCTGCAAGAATCAGTGATTCACTATGCTAAGAAAACAGCTGAAGCTGGATTGGATGGAGTGGTTTGCTCAGCCCAAGAAGCCCAACTCATCAAGGAAGCTACAAACGAAGATTTTATCTGCTTGACACCAGGTATTCGACCAGCAGGTGCTGAAGCAGCGGATCAAAAACGCGTAGTGACTCCTGGTCAAGCCTATCAAATTGGTAGTGACTACATTGTAGTAGGCCGTCCAATCACGCAGGCAGAAGACCCTGTAGCAGCCTACCATGCTATCAAGGAAGAATGGACACGCGACTGGGTCTAAAGCGTATTTGATTATAGATTTAAGGATAAGAAGGAGTATACCATGACACTTGCTAGAGACATTGCTAGCCATCTATTGAAAATTCAAGCGGTTTATCTCAAACCAGAAGAGCCTTTCACCTGGGCATCTGGTATCAAGTCACCTATCTATACGGATAATCGTGTGACCCTAGCTTACCCAGAGACTAGAACCTTGATTGAAAATGGTTTTGTGAATGCTATCAAAGCAGCCTTTCCAGAGGTAGAAGTCATCGCTGGTACAGCGACAGCAGGGATTCCACATGGAGCTATCATCGCGGACAAGATGAACTTGCCTTTTGCCTACATCCGTAGCAAACCAAAAGACCACGGAGCAGGCAACCAAATCGAAGGCCGTGTAGCTCAGGGGCAAAAAATGGTAATTGTAGAAGACCTAATCTCAACTGGTGGTTCAGTTCTTGAAGCGGTAGTAGCTGCCAAGCGTGAAGGAGCAGATGTTCTCGGCGTAGTAGCCATTTTTAGCTATCAACTAGCAAAAGCAGATAAGAACTTTGCAAACGCAGGCGTGAAACTGGTGACTCTCTCAAACTACTGCGAGCTCATTCACCTAGCTCAAGAAGAAGGCTACATCACGCCAGAGGGATTGGCTCTCTTAAAACGCTTTAAAGAAGACCAAGAAAATTGGCAAAATGCTTAAGATATAGAAAATCAGGTAGTCACTAGGATTACCTGATTTCTTTTTGTGATTTTATTGGATGTTAGTCTACTTTTCCGCCTTCAACAACTAGATCATCTGCTTTAGCAGCGTCACCGTAGGTTGGGTGAAGTGTCTTTTCATAGGCTTTGTGGAAGAAGTTTTCTTTACCAAGTTTTTCAATTTCTTGGTTGATGTAGTCAAGAAGTTCTTGATTACCCTTTTGAACTGCTGCCGCAATAGTATCTGGGTCACCGAGGGAAGTAATTCCTACTTCAAATCCTTTATTTTCGAGGGCCCAAGCTAGGACCTCAGTATTATCAGTTGAGAAGGCATCTCCACGTCCGTCAAGAAGAGCCTGGTAGGCATCACTATATTGGTCGTATTTTTGGAGTTTTACTTCTGGGTGATTTTTTTCAAAATAAGTCTCAGCAGTCGTTCCTTTTGTGACAATCAAGGTTTTGCCTTCTAATTCTTTAACGTCCTTAATCAGCTTATCCTTAGGTGATACGACACCGAGTGATACTTTCATGTAAGGAAGGGCAAAGTCTACTTGTTTCTTACGTTCGTCAGTCACTGTAAAGTTAGCGAGTGTGATATCCACCTTGTTTGAAATCAAGTATTCAGCACGGTTGGCAGCATCAACTGAGACGTATTTGACCTTCACGCCCAAGTCTTGAGCTAATTGGTTCCCCAATTCGATATCGTAACCTTGGTAAGAACCGTCGTTATCAACGTAACCAAACGGTTTTTTGTCTCCAAATACGGCGATTCGAAGCTCACCACTTTTTTTGATTTCGTCGATAGTGCGGGCCTTGGCGGTTGCTTTTCCTGATGAAGCATCAGAGCTCCCACCTGAGCTACAAGCTGTGACAAAGATAAGGGCAAAGGCAAGTGCCAAAACAGTTAAGAGTGGTTTGAGTAGTTTCATAAAAATCTCCTTTATAGATATGAGCCGAACTGGCTAAAGTCAAATACGTTTAAAAATTCCTGTGCTCGTTTGGTTTGTGGATTGGTGAAGAATTCCTGAGCCGTTCCTTCTTCAGCAATCTTCCCTTGGTCGAGAAAGATAATGCGGTCCGCAATGGCTTGGGCAAACTGCATCTCATGGGTTACCAGTATCATGGTACGCCCTTCTTGAGCCAAGTCATTGATAAGTTCCAGAACCTCACGCACCATTTCTGGGTCCAGTGAAGCCGTTACTTCATCAAAGAGGATAATTTCTGGATGCATGAGAAGGGCACGGACAATCGCCACTCGTTGTTTCTGTCCACCAGATAATTGGCGAGCAAAACTGTCTTTTTTATCGAGCAAACCCACACGTTCCAGTAGTTGCAATGCTTCTTCCGTTACTTCTTTCTTGTCTCGTCCCTGAGCTTTGATAGGGCCTAGGATGAGGTTTTGCAGAACATCTAGATGGGGAAAGAGTTCATAACTTTGAAAGACCATCCCAATCTTTTGGCGAACTAAGTGAAAGTCTTTCTGGTTTCCAATAATGGACTGGCCATCAAGAAGAATATCTCCACCTTGAATGGTTTCTAAGCCATTGAGACAGCGAAGTAGGGTACTTTTCCCGCAACCAGATGGTCCTAGAATGACGACAACTTCCCCCTTTTTGATATCCAGAGAAAGATCTTGGAGGATGGGATTATCTCCGAAGGATTTTTTTAGATCCTTGATTTCTAATATAGTATCAGACATTTAGTTCCTCCAGTATTTTTCTAAGTGAGTAGATAGTTTGGAAATGGGGAAGCAAACTGCGAAATACAAGACCAGAATGGTTCCGTAGATCCAAAAGGAAGCAGTTGGGATGGTCAAGCGATTGCTATCAATGATTTGCTGTCCCACCTTGGTAACTTCAACGACTCCAATTAAAACAACCAGAGAAGTCGTTTTAATCATCCGAGTGACAAGGTTGATGGCTTGCGGTAGTAGTCTTCTCAAGACCTGTGGAATGATAATGTGATAGTAAAGTTGGAAGTTGGTCAAGCCCAGAGCCTGTCCGCTTTCAAACTGATGTTTAGGGAGGGAAGTGATGGCCCCACGAACCAAGTCTCCCATTTCAGCTGTTCCCCAGAGGGTGAAAACGATAATAGCAGAAGTCTCTCCCGATATATTGATATTAAAGTTTCGAGCTAAGCCGAAATAAACGATGAAAAGTAGTACTAGCTGAGGCATGATACGGATAAATTCTAGATAAAAACGTGTTAAAAAGCGAACGACTCTAGAATGAGAGGTCATGATGATTCCCATAACCGTTCCGAAAATCATGGATAAGAGGACAGAGAGGATGGAAATCCCAATCGTGACTCCCAATCCCTGTAAGATCCGCAGGAGATTATTTCCCTGAAAGAGTACTTGCATTCCCGAATCCTGCATGGCGGAGCCTCCTTTCTATCCAACTAAAGACTAGTGAAATAGGTAGAAGCATGATAAGGTAAGCAACCACCAACATGGCTAGTGCAATGTCTGTCTCATAGTAAAGCCCGATCAAGTCCTTGGCGACGTACATGAGATCGGCTAAGGCTACTGCAGAGAAAACTGAGGTTTCCTTAATCAAGAAAATCACGTTGGCACTGAAGGACGGCAGAGCCACTGCTGTAGCTTGTGGCAAGACTACGTAGCGAAAAACCTGAACAGGTGTCAGACCGATAGCTAAGCCAATCTCATGCTGGGTTTGACTAACTGCTTCTAGTCCGCTACGGAAGGATTCCGCCATATAGGAGCCTCCTAAAAAGATGAGACCAAGGGTTGCACAGACCTCTGAGGAGAGGACAATTCCTATTCGAGGCAGCCCGAAGTAGAGAAAGAAAAGTTGAATCAAAAGGGGTGTGTTTCGAGATAGTTCAATGTAAGCTGTCGCTAGTTGTGCCAAAACAGGGATGCGATAATGGCGGATGATACTAACGATTAGACCAACAAGAAAGGATCCCATAATTCCCCAAATTGCGATATGCAGGGTCAGAAAAAATGCCTTTTGATAGAGTGGTAAATATTGTTCAACAATGGACCAATCCAAAATAGAACCTCCCATCTAGGAATAATATAGCTATTGTAGCACTAAAGGGCATGTTTGGATAATATGAATTTTTTATCACAATGATAGAAAATATTTATCATGTCGGTGATTTGAAATTTCCAGACAAAATTTTTGAAAGGATTCTGAAAAAGAGGTAAGATAGTTTATGTAAGAAAAAGTAAACGCTTACTTAATAAGGAGGACACTTTATGTCATATAAAACAAGCAATGCAGAAGGACCTGTAGATTTTATTAACACCTATGATTTGGAGCCAATGGCGCAACAAGTCATTCCTAAAGCTGCCTTTGGTTATATCGCTAGTGGAGCAGAGGATACTTTCACTTTACGCGAGAACATCCGTGCCTTTAACCACAAACTCATCGTTCCACATACACTTTGTGATGTTGAAAATCCAAGTACAGAGATTGAATTTGCAGGTGAAAAATTATCTTCACCAATTATTATGGCGCCTGTTGCGGCTCATAAATTGGCAAATGAACAAGGTGAAGTGGCTACTGCGCGTGGTGTGCATGAATTTGGTTCTCTTTACACAACTAGCTCTTACTCTACTGTAGATCTTCCAGAAATTACGGAAGCCCTTCAAGGGACACCTCATTGGTTCCAATTTTACTTTAGTAAGGATGACGGTATCAACCGCCATATCATGGACCGTGTGAAGGCCGAAGGTTATAAAGCGATTGTCTTGACAGCAGATGCAACTGTAGGGGGCAATCGTGAGGTCGACAAGCGCAATGGTTTTGTCTTCCCCGTTGGTATGCCAATTGTTGAGGAATACCTGCCAGAAGGTGCTGGTAAATCAATGGACTTTGTTTACAAATCAGCCAAACAACGCTTGTCTCCACGCGATGTAGAATTTATCGCTGCATACTCAGGACTCCCTGTGTATGTCAAGGGGCCACAATGCCGTGAGGACGTTGAACGCTCTCTTGCCGCAGGTGCTTCTGGTATCTGGGTAACCAACCACGGTGGCCGCCAAATCGACGGTGGGCCAGCGGCCTTTGACTCGCTTCAAGAAGTGGCTGAAGCAGTTGATAAACGTGTGCCAATTGTCTTTGACTCTGGTGTTCGTCGTGGTCAGCACGTCTTTAAAGCCTTGGCTTCAGGAGCAGACTTGGTAGCTATTGGTCGCCCTGTGATCTATGGTTTGGCTCTCGGTGGTAGTGTTGGTGTGCGTCAAGTCTTTGAGCACTTAAATGCAGAATTGAAGACAGTCATGCAGTTATCTGGAACTCAGACTATTGAAGATGTCAAACACTTCAAACTTCGTCACAACCCATACAACCCAACCTTCCCAGTTGACCCACGTGACTTGAAATTGTATTGATAAGTAAGACGGCCTCCACCTGATGTGGGGGTTTTTCTTCGTGTATAGAAAGATTAAATCGTTATCAGAAACTATATAAATATATTTTCCAATCAAATATCTTGCTAGGGCTTTCAATTTCTGTTATACTGGTCCAGTAATAAAATAATAAAGACATTTGGGGTGCCTTAGGCTGAGATGATACCCATTGAACCTGATACAGTTAAGACTGGCGAAGGGAAATGTGAAAAGGTTTTTTTCGTATGTCGAAAAGAACTGTCTAATCTTGTAAGGTAAACTCTAATTCTTAATTGTAATTGGAGTTTTTTTGTTTATCAAAAGAGGATAGGCTTGACGGCAAGCCTTTTGGTAGCTCTCCTAGAATGCCCCACTTTTCTTTAAAAAAGGAGTTTTTTTATGTTGAAAAAATGGCAATTAAAAGATGTTATCTTGCTTGCTTTCTTGTCTATCTTTTTTGGTGGCGTTTTTGTGGGTTCAGGCTATCTGTTTGATATCCTCACCCTGATTTTAGCCCCTCTTGGTTTACAGGCTTTTGCCAATGAAATCCTCTTTGGTCTCTGGTGTATGGCTGCGCCCATTGCGGCCATCTTTGTTCCAAGAGTCGGAAGTGCAACGATTGGAGAGGTGCTTGCTGCGCTTGCGGAAGTCCTTTATGGTAGCCAATTCGGTCTAGGCGCTCTTTTGTCTGGCTTGGTTCAAGGCTTGGGAAGTGAATTTGGTTTTCTCGTAACCAAGAATCGCTATGAAAGTTGGCTCTCTCTAACTGCCAATAGTATTGGGATTACGCTTTTTAGCTTTGTCTATGAATACATTAAATTAGGTTACTATGCCTTTTCTCTTCCTTTTGTCCTTTCCTTGCTTGTGGTGCGTTTTATTTCCGTCTTTTTCTTCTGTACCATCTTGGTTCGTGCCATTGTCAAACTCTATCATCAGTTTGCGGCCGGAGGCAAGGCGTAGATGGGGCTGGAACTACGGGGGATTCAGTCACCAATCTTTTCGGAACCGATTGATTTTACTTTTCAAGCGCAAGCCTTTACCTTGTTAGTTGGGAGCAGTGGTTCAGGAAAATCCAGCCTCTTTCAAGTCATTGCTCAAGTCAGTTCTCTTCCCTATAGTGGTCAAGTCTTGATAGATGGGAACGAGGTCAGTCAGCTTTCTATCGTCAAACGTGTCCAGACGGTTGGCATTCTATTTCAAAATCCCAATCATCAATTCACCATGGAGAACTTGTTTGAAGAGCTGGTTTTTACCTTGGAGAATATCGGCCATCCAGTTCAGGAAATCGATTCTAAAATAGCAGAGGTGGTCCGGCAATGTCGTTGCGAGCCAATCTTGCACCGTCCAATTCATCACTTATCAGGTGGGGAAAAGCAAAAAGCTGCTCTGGCTGTTCTTTTTGCTATGAACCCTAGGGTCTATCTCTTGGATGAGCCCTTCGCTTCCATTGACCGCAAGAGCAGAATCGAGATATTGGAGATTCTAAAAGAGTTGGCTCTTGATGGGAAGACAGTCATCCTGTGTGACCATGATTTATCTGACTATGAAGCCTATATCGACCATATGGTTGAGTTAAGAGACGGACAGCTAAGGGAAGTGTTTCAAATCCCTTGCTCTGAGAAGATACAGGTTTCTTCAAAGGAAGTTGCTTCTAGTCCAGAACTATTCCATATGGATCGTGTGACTTGTGAGCTGGGTAATCGCCCCCTCTTTTCGATTTCTGATTTTACTATCTACCAAGGAATTTCCTGTATCCTGGGTCACAATGGTGTCGGGAAATCAACCCTCTTTCGCTCCATTCTTCAATTTCAAAAGTATAAGGGGTGCATTAGCTGGAAGGGGACAGTCCTGAAAAAGAAAAAGAGTTTGTACCGTGACCTAACGGGTGTTGTTCAGGAAGCTGAGAAGCAGTTTATCCGAGTCAGTCTGAGAGACGAACTGCAATTAGATAGTCCAGACTCTGAAAGAAATCAGCGAATTTTCCAAGCTTTACGATATTTTGATCTGGAGCAGGCTCTTGATAAGAGTCCCTATCAATTAAGTGGTGGCCAACAAAAGATTCTTCAGCTTTTGACCATCTTGACCAGCAAGGCTTCTGTGATCTTGCTAGATGAGCCATTTGCTGGTTTGGATGATAGAGCCTGCGACTACTTTTGTCAGTGGATGTTGGAGGAGAGAAATCAAGGGAGAAGTTTTTTGATCATTAGCCATCGTTTAGATCCCTTGATCTCTGTGGTTGATTATTGGATTGAGATGACTAGTGAGGGTCTCCGTCATATTAAAGATGTGACAATCAGCAAACCTCTCAGTTTTCTGAGTAGGAATACTCAAGGGGAGGTGAGGTAGTATGATCAAAGTAGCAACCAAGACACCAGTTATCAGCCTCTTCTTTCTAATTTTATCCTTGGAAACATCTTTCCTTCCTTCGATTGCTCTTAATCTTTCAGTAGTCGCATTTTGCATTCTCTTCATGCTCTACTACCGTCGATTTAAAATGTTGGCTTGGATGCTTGTGCTAGCCATTTTACCATCTTTTGCCAATTACTGGGCAGTACAGTTACACGGGGATGCTTCGCAGGCAGTGATACTTGGGATGAGGGCTTTTGTGACGGTTTGTATCGGCCTTGTCTTTGTTTCCAGTATTTCCTTAAAAGAGCTTCTCTTGTACTTGGCTCAAAAGGGGTTATCACGGTCTTGGGCCTATGCCTTAATTGTGGTATTCAATGCCTTTCCCCTCATTCAACAAGAAATCAAGTCCCTCAAGGAAGCGTGCTTACTGCGTGGTCAAAAATTGCATGTTTGGTCGCCCTTGATTTACAGCAAGGTTCTGATGACGGTCTTTAGATGGCGCCATCTCTACTTGAGAGCTCTGTCTGCACATGGATATGACGAACATGCGCAGTTGGAGAATCGCTATCGGACTTTTTATATTTCTAAAAAAACAAAATTAATCTACCTGCTGTTCTTTTTACTACTTCAAACCAGTTTATTTCTATAAAGGAGTTATTATGGAATTTACAGATATTGCGATGGAATTATCCAAGGAAGCTTGGCAGGCTTCCTTTCATCATCCCTTTATTTTACAATTACAAGAGGGAAATTTAGAACCTGATATTTTCCGCTATTACCTGATTCAGAATGCCTACTATTTGAAGGCCTTCTCAGAAGCCTATCACCTCTTGGCTGATAAGACTTCCAACGAGGAGATGAAAAGACTCTTGAAACAAAATGCCCAGAGTCTAGTGGAGGGTGAATTGTTTATCCGCCAACAATTTTTCAAGGAATTAGGAATAAGCGACCAGGAAATGGAGCAACATCCAATCGCTCCAACCTGTTATCATTACATTTCGCATATTTATCGTCAATTTGCAGAGCCAAACTTGGGGATTGCTTTTGCTAGTTTGCTCCCATGTCCTTGGCTATACCATGATTTAGGCAAGGCACTTAATCGCAAACCATCCCCGAATCCTCTTTATCAACAGTGGATTGAAACCTATATCACCGATGAGTTAGAACAGCAGATTAAAGAGGAAGAAGCTCTGGTCAATCAGCTCTATCAAGAAAGCGACGAGACGGACAAACAAAAAATGCTAGAGGCCTTCCACCGAAGTGTCCACATGGAAGCCAAGTTTTGGGAGATGGCTTACCAATATCAAACCTGGACGAGTGATTTGCAGTCCTTAGAAAAAGAGAAGAAATAGAAAATGAGAAACCACCAACTACAAGTTCACAAATTAACCATTTTATCCATGATGATTGCTCTTGACGTAGTTCTTACACCCATCTTTCGAATTGAAGGAATGGCACCGATGTCCAGTGTAGTCAATATCCTAGCAGGTATCATGATGGGACCTGTTTATGCCTTGGTCATGGCTACAGTCACAGCCTTTATCCGTATGTCTACTCAGGGCATTCCCCCTTTGGCCCTAACAGGAGCTACTTTTGGAGCCCTCCTTGCAGGTCTCTTTTATAAGTATGGTCGGAAATTTCACTATTCTGCCCTAGGAGAAATCTTGGGAACAGGGATTATCGGTTCTATTGTTTCCTATCCTGTCATGGTTCTCTTTACAGGATCTGCGGCCAAGCTCAGCTGGTTTATCTATACTCCGAGATTTTTCGGAGCGACCTTGATCGGTACAGCCATAGCTTTTCTTGCCTTTCGATTTTTAATCAAGCAGGAATTCTTTAAAAAAGTGCAGGGATATTTCTTTGGAGAAAGGATAGACTGATGCAGGCATTTACAAATCCTTTCCCTCTGGCAACCAGTTCCTTGATTCACTGTATCACCAATGAGATTTCTTGTGAGATGCTGGCAAATGGGATTTTAGCTCTGGGATGCAAACCTGTCATGGCAGATGATCCCCGTGAGGTTCTTGATTTTACCAAACAAAGCCAAGCTCTCTTCATCAATTTGGGGCATTTGTCAGCTGAGAAGGAGAAAGCAATCCGTATGGCAGCTTCTTATGCAAATCAAGCTTCTCTCTCAATGGTAGTAGATGCGGTTGGTGTATCAGCGTCATCCATTCGTAAGGGACTAGTCAGAGATCTTTTAGAATACAAGCCCACGGTCCTTAAAGGAAATATGTCGGAAATCCGAAGTCTTGTTGGTTTAAAGCACCATGGAGTTGGGGTTGATGCGAGTTCTAAAGATCAAGAAACTGAGGATTTGCTTCAAGTCTTGAAAGACTGGTGTCAGCTTTATCCTGGTATGTCGTTCTTAGTCACGGGTCCCAAGGACCTCATCGTTTCAGAAAATCAAGTTGCTGTATTGAGGAATGGCTGTGCAGAATTAGACTGGATAACAGGGACGGGAGACTTGGTTGGAGCCTTGACAGCTGTTTTTCTCAGCCAAGGAAAGACAACCTTTGAAGCTTCTTGTCTAGCGGTTTCTTATCTTAATATTTCTGCTGAGAGAATACTTGTTCAAGGAATGGGATTGGAAGATTTTCGTTACCAAGTTCTCAATCAGCTCTCTCTCCTAAAAAGAGATGAAAATTGGCTAGATACCATCAAAGGAGATATTTATGAATAGAGAAGCACTAAAACTATATCTGGTAACCAATCGCTACCAAGATTCCTTGGAAAGCTTTCTTGAAAAAGTGGAGACGGCCTGCCGTTCAGGTGTTACTATCATCCAACTACGAGAAAAAAACCTCACCACCAATCAATACTATCAACTGGCAAAACAAGTCAAGGAAATAACAGATGCCTATCAAGTACCCTTAATTATCGATGATCGTTTGGATGTTTGTCTAGCGGTTGATGCTGCTGGGTTGCATATAGGCGACGATGAGCTACCAGTTTCCGTTGCCCGCAAAGTCTTGGGTCCTGAAAAAATCCTCGGTGTTACAGCTAAAACTGTAGAAAGAGCACTTGAAGCGGAAACATCGGGAGCGGATTACTTAGGGACAGGAGCCATTTTCCCAACAACCACCAAAGAAAATGCGCCTATCACCCTGATTTCAACCTTGAAAACCATTTGCCAAACGGTCGCTATTCCAGTAGTTGCCATTGGAGGCTTGACGTCAGAGAATATTGACCAACTTGCTGCAACTGGTATAGCTGGTGTAGCTGTAGTCCGTGATTTGATGCAGGCAGAAGATATTGAGGCAAAAACGCAAGCATTTTTAACAAAGCTGGATGACATTATTTCCTAATCAAAAACTCTCTAATTCCCTTAAAGTGGGAACTAGAGAGTTTTTCTTAATCTTTAAAGCTTGTATGGTTGACTGGACCAGAACCATGACCGAGTTGAGGGGCGTCTTGGATGGCTTTTGTGATAAAAGCCTTGGCCTTATCAACTGCCTGATAGAGGGTCTTCCCCTTGGCTAGTTCAGCCGTAATCACTGCAGCAAAGGTACATCCAGTACCATGGGTGTGACAGGTTTGAATTCGTGGACTTTCCCAGACAAATTGCTCCTCCTTGGTAAAGAGGAAATCCTTAGCACCGCCTTCGAGATGGCCACCTTTGATAACCACAGACTGAGGACCAAATTCTTTTAAAATTAGGCGACCAGCACGTTGCATGTCTTCTGGCTCATGGATTGAAAAACCAACAATCTCTTCGGCCTCAGGAAGATTGGGCGTGATAATGCTTGCAAGGGGAAGGAGATTTGTTTTTAGGTAGCTTCTCGCACTAGTATCTATCAGGGTATCACCGCTTGTTGCGACCATAACAGGGTCCAGAACGTAGGGGCAGTCCAGTTTTTTAAGATAGGGTTGGATAATCTCCATGATTTCAGTAGTTGCCAACATACCAGTTTTTACAGCCTGGGGCTTGATATCCGAAAAGACACTTTCCAATTGAGCTTCCAGCATTTGGTTGGAGACGTGCTCGATTAATTGAACACCTCTGGTATTTTGAGCGACAAGGCTGGTCACAACGGCCATTCCATAGACATCTCTCGCTTGGAATGACTTCAAATCTGCCATAATGCCAGCACCGCCACTAGGGTCAGTTCCAGCAATGGTTAGAGCAACGGGTAAATAAGTCATCTAAAACCTCCCAACCAACTGAAGCATGTATTCTTAAGAACAAGCTAGTCTGTTTTAGGAAGGAAATAGAAGACTGATAGTCCCCATCATCATTTCCACTTCCATCAGCTAGCATTACCTAGATTGAGTCAAAGGGATCTAACAGTTGTTAATCTCAGCTTTACGCACCCCTAGTGGTTGTTTTCTTTTTTCTTCAGTATAGCATATTTTTATAGTTTATATAGTAAAATTTGACTGCAAATCTCTCGTTACATGATTAGAATTCTATTTTTCGAAAAAATAATAAAAATTATAGTTGACAAATGTAGATTTTCGGAGTATACTAATAACTGTAATCGACAAATGTAGATTTGGGAGGTGTGATGATGCAGATTTCAGATGCAGAATGGCAGGTCATGAAGATTATTTGGATGCAAGGAGAGCAGACCAGTAGCGATTTGATCAGGGTTCTGGCGGAGCGGTTCGACTGGTCCAAGTCAACCATTCAAACTCTTTTGGCTCGTTTGGTTGAGAAAGAGTGTCTGACAAGGAAAAAAGAAGGCAAGTTCTTTGTCTATTCAGCCCTTTTAACTTTGGACCAAAGTCGGGATTTACTTGTCCAAGATATCAAGGACAAGGTTTGTTCTCGTAGGATTAAGAACTTGTTGGCTGATTTGATTGCTGAATGTGATTTTACTCAGGCTGACTTGGAAGACTTAGAAGCTGTGATTTCTGAGAAAAAAGCTAGCGCAGTAACAGAAGTAAAATGTAATTGTATGTAAAGGAGACGTCATGTTAAATAGTATTGTAACCATTATTTGTATTACCCTTATCGCGTTTATCTTGTTTTGGTTTTTCAAAAAGCCTGAAAAATCTGGACAAAAGGCCCAGCAAAAAAAGGGCTACCAAGAGATTCGAGTGGAAGTCATGGGGGGCTATACGCCTGAGTTGATTATTCTTAAAAAATCAGTGCCAGCCCGCATTGTCTTTGACCGTAAGGATCCTTCACCTTGTTTGGATCAGATCGTCTTTCCAGATTTTGGTGTGCATGCGGACTTGCCTATGGGGGAAGAGTATGTAGTGGAAATCACGCCTGAACAGGCTGGAGAATTTGGCTTTGCATGTGGCATGAATATGATGCACGGTAAGATGATTGTAGAATAGGAGAATGATATGACTGAAATTGTAAAAGCAAGTCTTGAAAATGGTGTTCAAAAAATCCGTATCACGGCAGACAAAGGCTACCATCCAGCCCACATTCAACTGCAAAAAGGGATTCCTGCTGAGATTACTTTTCACCGTGTGACACCTTCAAACTGTTATAAAGAAGTTCTCTTCGAAGAAGAAGGGATTCTAGAACCAATCGCTCAAGATGAGGAAAAAATTATTCGCTTTACGCCTCAAGACTTGGGTGAGCACGAGTTTTCTTGTGGCATGAAGATGCAAAAGGGAAGCTATACCGTAGTTGAGAAGACGCGAAAATCTCTATCACTTTTACAGCGTTTTTGGATTACTAGTATCTTTACTGTGCCTCTTGTGATTCTCATGATTGGTATGTCGACAGGAGGAATTAGTCACCAAGTCATGCGTTGGGGAACCTTTTTAGCCACAACACCGATTATGCTAGTAGCAGGTGGTCCTTATATCCAAAGTGCTTGGGCTAGTTTTAAAAAGCACAATGCCAACATGGATACCTTGGTTGCTCTGGGAACCCTAGTGGCCTATTTCTATAGCTTAGTTGCCCTCTTTGCTGGTCTCCCCGTTTACTTTGAAAGTGCTGCATTTATCTTCTTCTTCGTTCTTATGGGAGCCGTTTTTGAGGAGAAAATGCGGAAAAATACTTCCCAAGCTGTGGAGAAATTACTTGACTTGCAGGCTAAAACTGCAGAAGTCTTGCGTGAGGATAACTATGTTCAAGTCCCCTTGGAGCAAGTCAAGGTAGGTGACCTGATTCGAGTGCGTCCCGGTGAAAAGATTGCGGTTGATGGTATCGTAGTGGAAGGTGTCTCTAGTATTGATGAGTCTATGGTGACAGGTGAGAGTCTGCCTGTGGACAAGACAGTTGGAGATACCGTCATTGGTTCAACCATCAATAATAGTGGAACACTTGTTTTTAGAGCAGAAAAAGTTGGTTCAGAGACTGTTTTGGCTCAGATTGTGGATTTTGTGAAGAAAGCTCAGACAAGTCGTGCGCCGATTCAGGACTTGACGGATAAAATTTCAGGGATTTTTGTCCCAGCAGTTGTCATTTTAGGGATTGTGACCTTTTGGGTTTGGTTCGTCTTGCTCAGGGATAGTGTAGTTGTGCTTGGAGCGAGCTTTGTGTCTTCGCTTCTCTATGGAGTAGCAGTTCTGATTATTGCCTGCCCTTGTGCATTGGGACTTGCAACACCGACAGCCCTTATGGTGGGGACAGGTCGCAGTGCCAAGATGGGAGTTCTCCTCAAAAATGGAACGGTTCTACAGGAAATCCAGAAAGTCCAAACTATTGTTTTTGATAAGACAGGAACTTTGACGGAAGGGAAACCTGTGGTCACAGATATCATCGGCGACGAAGTAGAAGTGCTTGGATTGGCAGCTTCCTTGGAAGAAGCTTCTCAACACCCACTGGCTGAGGCCATTGTCAAGCGAGCGACTGAAACTGGACTTGAGCTTCACACTGTGGAAAATTTCCAAGCCTTGCACGGAAAAGGTGTTTCAGGGCAAATCAATGGAAAACAAGTTTTGCTTGGAAATGCTAAAATGCTGGATGGCATGGATATTTCTAGCATTTATCAAGAAAAACTAGAAGAACTAGAAAAAGAAGCTAAGACAGTTGTGTTCTTGGCTGTTGACAATGAAATCAAAGGCTTGCTTGCTCTGCAAGATATTCCTAAGGAAAATGCTAAGCTTGCCATCAGTCAGTTGAAAAAACGAGGTCTTAAAACAGTCATGCTGACAGGGGATAATGCTGGCGTGGCGCGTGCTATTGCCGATCACATTGGAATCGAAGAGGTCATTGCAGGTGTCTTGCCAGAAGAAAAGGCCCATGAAATCCATCAACTACAATCAGCTGGAAAAGTAGCCTTTGTTGGTGATGGTATCAATGACGCTCCTGCCCTCAGTGTAGCAGATGTGGGGATTGCTATGGGAGCTGGAACAGATATTGCCATCGAGTCAGCAGATTTGGTGTTGACAACTAATAACCTCCTAGGAGTGGTTCGTGCCTTTGACATGAGCAAGAAAACCTTCAATCGAATTCTGCTCAACCTCTTTTGGGCCTTTATCTACAATGTCGCCGGAATTCCGATTGCAGCAGGAGTCTTTTCAGGAATTGGTCTCGTTCTCAATCCAGAACTGGCTGGTCTAGCCATGGCCTTTAGTTCTGTATCTGTTTTAACCAGTTCACTCATGCTAAACTTTAGTAAAATAGACTAAAAGCGAGCTTGCTCGCTTTTTTATTATAAAACAGTTTTCTGAAGCGTTTTCAATCTGTGCTGTAATAGAGAATGCAAACTTCTGAGCACATTCTTAGGATACTCAAAGTAAATGTGGTAAATTAGGATTGTAAATTTACTGAATCGCTTTCAAACAACATATAAAAGCGCTTTTTGTAAATATATGAAATTATTTTGAAGGAGAGTTATCATTATGACTCAAGGGAAAATTACTGCATCTGCAGCAATGCTTAATGTATTGAAAACATGGGGCGTAGACACAATCTACGGTATCCCATCAGGAACACTCAGCTCATTGATGGACGCTTTGGCTGAAGACAAAGATATCCGCTTCTTGCAAGTTCGCCACGAAGAAACAGGTGCTCTTGCAGCGGTTATGCAAGCTAAATTCGGCGGCTCAATCGGGGTTGCAGTTGGTTCAGGTGGTCCAGGTGCGACTCACTTGATCAACGGTGTTTACGATGCAGCTATGGACAACACTCCATTCCTTGCTATCCTTGGATCACGTCCAGTCAACGAACTCAACATGGATGCCTTCCAAGAATTGAACCAAAACCCAATGTACAACGGTATCGCTGTTTACAACAAACGTGTAGCTTACGCTGAGCAATTACCAAAAGTAATCGACGAAGCTTGCCGTGCTGCAGTTTCTAAAAAAGGTCCAGCTGTTGTTGAAATCCCAGTAAATTTCGGTTTCCAAGAAATCGACGAAAACTCATACTACGGTTCAGGTTCATACGAACGTTCATTTATCGCTCCTGCCTTGAACGAAGTTGAAATCGACAAAGCTGTTGAAATCTTGAACAATGCTGAACGTCCAGTTATCTACGCTGGTTACGGTGGTGTTAAAGCAGGTGAAGTGATTACTGAATTGTCACGTAAAATCAAAGCACCAATTATCACAACTGGTAAAAACTTTGAAGCCTTTGAATGGAACTATGAAGGTTTGACAGGTTCTGCTTACCGTGTTGGTTGGAAACCAGCTAACGAAGTGGTCTTCGAAGCAGACACCGTTCTTTTCCTTGGTTCAAACTTCCCATTTGCTGAAGTTTACGAAGCCTTCAAGAACACTGAAAAATTCATCCAAGTTGATATCGACCCTTACAAACTTGGTAAACGTCATGCCCTTGACGCTTCAATCCTTGGTGATGCAGGTCAAGCAGCGAAAGCTATCCTTGATAAAGTAAACCCAGTTGAGTCTACTCCATGGTGGCGTGCAAACGTGAAGAACAACCAAAACTGGCGTGATTACATGAACAAACTCGAAGGTAAAACTGAGGGTGAATTGCAATTGTATCAAGTTTACAATGCAATCAACAAACATGCTGACCAAGACGCTATCTACTCAATCGACGTAGGTGACACTACTCAAACATCTACTCGTCACCTTCACATGACACCTAAGAACATGTGGCGTACATCTCCACTCTTTGCGACAATGGGTATTGCCCTTCCTGGTGGTATCGCTGCTAAGAAAGACAATCCAGATCGCCAAGTATGGAACATCATGGGTGACGGTGCATTCAACATGTGCTACCCAGACGTTATCACAAACGTTCAATACGACCTTCCAGTTATCAACGTTGTCTTCTCAAATGGTAAATATGCCTTCATCAAGGACAAATACGAAGACACAAACAAACACTTGTTTGGTTGTGACTTCCCTAACGCTGACTACGCTAAAATCGCTGAAGCTCAAGGAGCTGTTGGATTTACAGTTGACCGTATCGAAGACATCGATGCAGTTGTTGCTGAAGCTGTTAAATTGAACAAAGAAGGTAAAACTGTTGTGATTGATGCCCGCATCACGCAACACCGTCCGCTTCCAGTAGAAGTGCTTGAACTCGATCCAAAACTTCACTCAGAAGAAGCTATCAAAGCCTTCAAGGAAAAATACGAAGCAGAAGAACTCGTACCATTCCGCCTCTTCTTGGAAGAAGAAGGATTGCAATCACGCGCAATTAAATAGTTCCTCTCATCGAAAATCAAATGTAAACATTGAAGATTATATTCTTTGGTTTTCTTAGAGTAGAACTTGAAAAGATCGGAGTAATCCGGTCTTTTTATGGAGGATAGTAAATGAATTTAAATCAATTAGATATCATCGTTTCAGATGTTCCTCAGGTCTGTGCTGACTTGGAGCGTATTTTGGATAAAAAAGCCGATTATGTTGATGACAGTTTTGCTCAGTTTACTATTGGCAGTCACTGCCTCATGTTGTCACAAAAACATTTGGTTCCTTTGGAAAACTTTCAGTCAGGCATCATTCTTCACATCGAGGTTGAGGATGTAGAGCAGAACTACCAACGGTTGAAAGATCTTGGTATCACGGTTTTAAACGGCCCAGCTGTAACCGATTGGGGGACAGAATCCTTGCTTGTAAAAGGTCCAGCTGGTTTAGTGATTGATTTTTATCGTATGAAATAGGGCGCGTAGTCATTTGACGTTAACCTTAGCTATTTTTAAAACAGAAATTGAGAATGTGAATTATTAAAAGATCGGAGCAATCCGGTCTTTTTCTTATCACAAGATTGTGATAGTTTACATCTTCATAACAAAAGCTTCAAAGTCTTGATTGTTTTGAAAAAAGATTATAAAATATGATTCATAAAAATGAAAGAGGTTTTGAAAATGTCTGAAAAACAAATAAAAGTTTTGGGTTGGGTAGCGACCTTTATGTCCGTTATGATGTATGTCTCTTACTTCCCACAAATTATGAACAATCTGGCTGGTCAAAAAGGGAACTTTATCCAGCCCTTGGTTGCAGCCATCAACTGTAGTCTCTGGGTTTACTACGGTCTTTTCAAAAAGGAAAGAGATATCCCTCTTGCTGCAGCCAATGCACCTGGGATTGTTTTTGGTTTGGTAACGGCTATCACAGCTTTGGTTTAAAAAGTTTAAAATAGTTAGTATTCTTGTATCCTTTTTTATATTCTGTTAAAATAGAAGCCTAACGAAAGTTTAGGAGTGAATCAAGATGTCGACGAGTTTCTTTTTATTATTTGGCTGTATGATATTAGCGTTTGCTGCCTTTACGTATTTTATGTTCAATGAGTTGATTTTTAGTAGTTATTTAGATGATAAAAAATGTACTGAAAAAACTGAAGGAAAAATCACAAGATATTCTGCATTTCTTTATAACGATGTTAGTCTCCCAGTTGTAGAATATACTGTTGACGGGAATCAGTATAAGGTAGTGGGACCAAGATTTCTTTCTAGCGTATCAAAAACGGTGGCAACACCACTTAATTCTATCGTTTCTGAAGTAAAGTTGGAAGGTTTCGATAATGGAGAAATTCCACAAGTGTTAAGGTATCAGGTACGGCGAAATAGTTTCATTTCTGTAACAAAATCACCACTTATGGAGCGCTTCCCAATCGGCGGAAAGGTTACTGTTTACTATGATCCGAACAAACCTAAACTTTCTTACGTGGAAAGACCATTAAAGCCAGGTCGATTTTTATGGCTGACTAAACTATCAGTCTATCTTCTTATTCTAATGATGCTTGTTTCAGCTGTTTACATCATGTTTGTCCTTCCAAATCTTGTCAAATAGAAGTTGATTATTTTGTTCCCAAGCTCAACTTTCCATCATACGGTTCTATGTTTATACATAGAATCGTTTTTTGCTGAAGAAATCTTTGAAGAGGATTTCTTTAAAAAATCGAACCCTGAAAATTTGTCGGATTAAATGGAATCATATAATAGTATCATTATTCCGCAGTATTTCACAAGTAAAGGTCTGGATATTGGGGTATAATATAAGTAAATGAAGCAGTAAAATAAGAAAGTGGATAGAGATATGACTGAAAAACTAACTTTTCCAGAAGGATTCCTCTGGGGTGGTGCAACGGCAGCTAATCAATGTGAGGGTGCTTATAATCAGGACGGTCGTGGTCTTGCTAATGTGGATGTGGTACCGATCGGTCCAGACCGTGAGGCCATTATCACAGGTCAGAAAAAGATGTTTTCGTCTGAGGAGGGCTATTTTTACCCAGCAAAGGAAACCATTGATATGTACCATCATTACAAGGAAGATATTGCGCTTTTTGCAGAAATAGGCTTTAAAACTTATCGGTTTTCCATCGCTTGGACTCGGATTTTTCCTCAAGGTGACGAAGCGGAGTCAAATGAAGCTGGTCTAGCCTTTTATGAGGATCTGTTTAAGGAATGTCACAAATATGGGATTGAGCCTTTGGTGACTATTACGCATTTCGACTGTCCAATGCACCTGATTACTGAGTACGGTGGTTGGCGCGATCGTCGCATATTGGCCTTTTACGCAAATCTTTGTCGCACCCTCTTTACCCGTTACAAGGGCTTGGTCAAGTACTGGCTAACCTTTAACGAAATCAACATGATTCTGCACGCCCCTTTTTTAGGAGCTGGGATTTGTTTTGAAGAAGGAGAAAATCAAGAGCAAGTCAAATACCAAGCAGCCCACCATGAGCTGGTAGCCTCGGCTATGGCGACTAAAATTGCCCACGAAATTGACCCAGAAAACAAGGTGGGATGTATGTTGGCAGAGGGCAATATTATCCTAACACTGCCCATCCGAGAGACTACTGGGCAGCTATGGAGGAAGACCGTAAGAGTTACTTCTTCATTGATGTTCAAGCACGCGGGGAATATCCAAACTATGCCAAGAAGCAGTGGGAGCGTGAGGGAATTAAGATTGAAATGACGACAGAAGATTTAGATTTATTGAAGAATCACACTGTTGACTTTGTTTCCTTCTCTTACTATGCGAGTCGAGTGGCTTCAGGCGATCCAGAAGTGAGGAATCTGACAGCTGGAAATGTCTTTGCTTCCATCAAGAACCCTTATCTAGAATCTTCTGAATGGGGGTGGCAGATTGACCCACTGGGGCTTCGTATCACTCTCAATGCCATCTGGGATCGTTATCAAAAGCCCATGTTCATCGTAGAAAATGGACTCGGTGCTGTTGACATGCCAGATGAAAATGGCTATGTAGCAGATGACTATCGGATTGCGTACTTAGAGGCTCACATCAAGGCTATGCGAGATGCCATTTACTAAGATGGAGTTGACTTGCTTGGTTATACGACCTGGGGTTGTATCGATCTGGTTTCAGCTGGAACAGGCGAAATGAACAAGCGCTATGGCTTTATCTATGTGGACCGAGATAATGCAGGTCATGGAAGCCTCAAACGGAGTAAGAAGAAATCCTTTTACTGGTACAAGAATGTCATTGCCAGCAATGGTGCAAGTATTGAGTAGAGCACATTTGTTCACTATTTTTATAAAATCTTCTCTCTACTTTATAAGATGTGAAAAAGAGTTCAATTAGATCTAGCTTTTTGCTATAATGAAGTGAGAAAAACAGACAGGAGAATAAGATGTCAGAACCATTATTTTTACAATCAGTTATGCAAGAAAAAATCTGGGGTGGTACCAAGCTACGTGATGAGTTTGGTTACGACATTCCAAGTGAAAAAATCGGAGAATACTGGGCTATCTCAGCCCACCCAAATGGGGTTTCAAAGGTCGCTAATGGTCGCTACGAGGGAACAGACCTAGCTACTTTGTATGCGGAGCACCGTGAATTGTTTGGCAACCGTCCAGAGCCTGTATTTCCACTTTTGACCAAGATTCTCGATGCCAACGACTGGCTCAGTGTCCAAGTTCACCCAGACGATGCCTATGGACTAGAGCACGAAGGCGAGCTGGGAAAAACAGAGTGCTGGTACATCATCGCCGCAGACGAAGGATCAGAGATTATCTATGGCCATAATGCCAAATCAAAAGAAGAACTCCGCCAGCAAATTGAGGACAAGAACTGGGATGCCTTGCTGACAAAAGTGCCAGTTAAGGCTGGAGATTTCTTCTATGTGCCGAGTGGTACCATGCACGCTATCGGTGCAGGCATCTTGATTCTGGAAACCCAGCAGTCTAGTGACACCACCTACCGTGTCTATGACTTTGACCGTAAGGACGACAATGGCAACTTACGTGAACTTCACCTTGAAAAATCCATCGATGTCTTGAACATTGGTGAACCTGCTAATAGCCGTCCCGTAACTGTCAAAGCAGATGATTTGCGTTCCACTCTTCTTGTATCCAATGATTTCTTTGCAGTTTACAAGTGGGAAATCACTGGAAAAGTTGACTTTGAAAAGACAGCTGACTACAGTTTGTTTAGTGTCTTAGCTGGTCAAGGTCACCTCACTGTTGATGGAAAAAACTATCCGATTCAAAAAGGGAGCCACTTTATCCTACCAAGTGATGTTGAAGCTTGGATCTTGGAAGGTCAAGGTTTGGAATTGATTGTTAGCCATCCATAAAAAAGAAAGGGCCTGAGTTTACTACTCAAGTCCTTTTTGATTACATAAATTGGGCGATAAAGACCACAATGATGATAATAGGAATGATGAAACGAAGGAGGAAAAGCCAGACTTGGAAAAGTCCTTGTTTCCATGCTCTTTCATCAAGATGGAGTTCCTCCTTAGCAAGAGCCTTTTTAAAGATATAGCCTGTAAAAAGTGACAGGCAGAGAGCTCCAAATGGCATGAGGAGATTGGAAACTAAGAAATCCATAGCATCAAAGAAGGTTTTCCCAAAAATGTGAACATCCGACATAACACCATAGGATAGGGCTGAAGGAATTCCAAAGACAAAGGTCAAAATTCCTAAAATAGCACTCCATTTAGCACGCTTGCTGTTGTCCTGATTGGTGATATTGCCCACATTGATTTCCAGCATAACGACGGAAGAAGTGACCGTCGCAAAGAGGAAAAGCAAGAGGAAAAGGATGTAGAAAATGGTTCCAAAAGGCATCTTGTCAAAGAGTTGAGGCAAGACGATAAAGAGCATGCTTGGTCCCCCTTCAGACTGGATATTGAAGGCTGACATGGCTGGGAAAATGGCAAGTCCTGCCATGATGGATACCGAGATGTTCATAGCTACGATGGAAATCCCTGACTGGACCAGATTGGTTTTCTTGTCCAAGTAGGAAGCATAGGTCAGCATGGCTGTCACCCCTAGTGAGAGGGCAAAGAAAGATTGGCCAAGGGCATAGAGGAGACCAGCACTTGTCAGTTTTGGAAAGTCTGGTTTGAGGAAGTAGAGAACGCCTTCCATGGCATTTGGCAAGCTAAGAGAGCGCCCAATGATCACGACAAAGATGATAAAGAGCAGGGGCATCATGACTTTCGAAGCTCTTTCAATCCCTTTTTGAACCCCACGTGATACAATAAAGATATTCAATAAGATAAAGGCTGCTTGAGCTCCTAGGGCAATGGCTGGATTTGAAATGATTGAAGTAAATAACTGAGCATAATCACTCGTCCCAGCAAGCTGGAACAATTTTCCAAACTCAATACCCAGATAGACTAGAATCCATCCTCCAATGACACTGTAAAAGGAGAGTAGGATAAAGAGGGCAAAGGCACCAATCCAACCGATAAAGTTGTACTTGTTATTGTTGCCCAATTTTCCAAAGGTTTTGATAGCGGAAACGCCAGCACTACGGCCAAGGGCAAATTCAGCAAGGAGTAACGGGAAACCGATTAAAATGGTAGAAATGAGAAAGACTAGTAAAAAGCCTCCACCACCATTAGCAGCAGTCATATAGGGAAATTTCCAAACGGCACCAAGTCCGATGGCTGAACCAGCAGATGCTAGGATAAAGCCCAGTTTCGAGCCCCATTGCGATTTTTCTGACATAGTTGAAACTCCAATCTCCTTTTTTAAAATAAGAAAAGGCTACTTGAGTTGTCAAATAGCCCTCTCTCAATGGCTCTTTATGAGCCTTCTGTTTGATTGATAGACTTGACTATCCTATCATGTTTTCTAAGGTCTGTCAAGAAAACCATTTTCAAGTTTTCACACCTTTCTCAAAAAGTTAAAAATGTTCGCAAAAACGCTTGACTCTGACCTAAGGGGAGGGGTTATACTATCAATGTAATACTCTTCGAAAATCAAATTCAAACCACGTCAGTTTTATCTGCAACCTCAAAGCTGTGCTTTGAGCAACCTGCGGCTAGCTTCCTAGTTTGCTCTTTGATTTTCATTGAGTATAAGGAGGAAATCATGTACCATATAAAAGAAGCTGCGCAGCTTTCAGGTGTCTCTGTCAAGACCCTGCACCACTACGATAAGATAGGACTCTTGGTTCCCTTAAAGTCGGAAAACGGCTATCGAACCTATAGTCAAGAGGATTTGGAACGACTTCAGGTCATTCTGTATTATAAATATCTAGGCTTTTCTTTAGAAAAAATAGCAGAGCTGTTAAAGGAAAAAAGGACAGATTTATTGCCCCATTTGACCAGGCAGTTGGACTATCTAACTCGAGAAAGGCAACATCTGGATACCTTGATTTCCACCTTGCAAAAAACCATTCAAGAACAAAAAGGAGAAAGAAAAATGACGATTGAGGAAAAATTCACTGGATTTAGCTATCAAGACAATCAAAAATACCACCAAGAGGCGGTAGAGAAATATGGTCAAGAAGTCATGGGACAAGCGCTTGAACGCCAAAAAGGTCGCGAAGACGAGGCCACAGCCGCCTTCAACCAAGTTTTTCAAGCCTTGGCACAAAACCTTCAAGCTGGTCTGCCTGAAACAGCAGCCGAAAACCAAGAAGAAGCTGCTAAACTCTTGCAAGCCATTCGTACTTATGGATTTGACTGCCCTATTGAAGTCTTCGGCCATATCGGTAAAGGCTACGTCTATAACCCAGAGTTTAAGGAAAATATTGACAAGTTTGGACTTGGCACAGCCCAGTACACATCAGATGTCATTGCCCACTATGTTCAAACTCAGATAACATAAGCATCGCTGGAGATTTGTCCTGCTCCGCTAAAAAAGCTAAATCTTCTGTTTAACTTTTTTAGGGGACAGGTCATTTTAGTTGTTACTTTTTTGAAAAGCATTCTTGTCCCAGACTCTTTACTTTGTTACTAAAAAAATTCTTTTTTAAAGTTTTTGTAGTGACAACTCTGAGTGATTAGTTCGCCTTGATAAAATCAGTAAAAAAAGATATGATAGTAGGAGAAAAATGAGGTTAAGAGTGATGGACAAAAGTAGAATTAAAACAGAAACACAGCAGGTAATTGAAGATGTTTTGGAAAAGGCTGGATTGCCTGAAGGAAGCCTCTTTGTCCTAGGTTTATCCTCTAGCGAAGTTTTAGGTGGCCATATTGGCAAGGAATCCAGCCAAGAAATTGGCGAAATCATTGTGAAAACCATCCTAGATATTCTAGAGGAAAGAGGAATTCATCTAGCTGTTCAAGGTTGTGAGCATGTCAATCGTGCCCTGGTCGTTGAACGTCAGGTGGCGGAGCAGTTTGGTCTGGAAATCGTCAGTGTCCTTCCAACTCTTCATGCAGGCGGTTCAGGTCAGTTGGCGGCCTTCAAGTTTATGCAGGATCCAGTGGAGGTTGAATTTATCAAGGCTCATGCGGGATTGGATATTGGAGATACCGCAATTGGTATGCATGTCAAGCATGTGCAGGTTCCGATTCGACCAGTTTTGCGTGAGATTGGTCATGCCCATGTAACGGCTCTAGCTAGTCGTCCAAAACTCATCGGTGGTGCGCGTGCACAGTATCCAGAAGATTCTATTAGAAAGATATGAGAATGAAAAAAAGAAAAGAACAGTTTCAAAAAAACCTAAAGTATTCTATTCGTAAATTGACTGTTGGAGTTGGTCCTGTAGCAATCGGGGCCTTTCTTGTTGGTGCCAGCTTGTTATCAGCTGGTAAAGTCCAAGCAGATGAATTAGCTGAAGTGAATTCAGTCCATTATCGATATTTGGCAGAGCAAGAATTAACCGAATCTGAAAAAGCCTTGATTCATCATGAAGTTCCTGCAGAATTTCATGATGAAGATATTATTTATGTCGTTTATCGCAAGAAGGCAACTAACAGTCAACAACTTCCCTATACAGGAAGTAAAGAATTTGCTTTAGCAGGTCTTGGTCTTGCAACAGCATCTTTAGCTGTTTTTTTGGTGTCTAAAAAACAGCGTCGGAAAGTTCTTGGAGTGCTTTTGATTGGTTCTCTTGGTGTCAGCAACTTCATTCCTTTTGCTACTTTTGCCTTTGAGAATAAAGAGTTGCTTTCTTACAATCAAACGATCTCGGCCTCCTCAAATGAAGAACTAGCGAAAGGTGTGATCGATATTGGAGGATATGAGTATATTGGTTATTTTAAAGGAACTGACATAAAAGTAGCTAGTTTTTCTAAAAAAGGGAAGCTCCTCGATCAAGATAGTTTGCCAGCGTATACTGGAAAACTTGAAAGCAAGGGTACTCAGGAGTCTGGTAAAGAAGGTGAATCCCTTGTTCAAGATAGTTTGCCAGCCTATACTGAAAAACTTGAAAGCAAAGGCACTCAAGAAGAAGACAAAGAGGGTCAATCTCTAATTCAAGATAGTTTGCCAGCGTATACTGGAAAACTTGAAAGCAAGGGCACTCAAGAAGTAGGTAAAGAAGGCGATTCCCTTGTCCAAGATAGTTTGCCAGCCTATACTGAAAAGCTTGAGAGTAAGGGTACTCAGGAAGCTGGAAAAGAGGGTGAATCCTTAGTTCAAGAGCCTCGGGCAGAATATACTGGAAAACTTGAGAGCAAAGGTACACAAGAGTCTGGTCAAGAAGGTGATTCCCTTGTCCAAGATAGTTTACCAGCCTATACTGAAAAACTTGAGAGCAAGGGTACTCAGGAATCCGGTAAAGAAGGCGATTCCCTTGTCCAAGATAGTTTACCAGCCTATACTGGAAAGCTTGAAAGCAAAGGGACTCAGGAAACTGGTAAGGAAGGTCAATCCCTTGTCCAAGATAGTTTGCCAGCCTACACTGAAAAGCTTGAAAGTAAAGGCACTCAGGAATCTGGAAAAGAAGGCGAATCTCTAATTCAAGATAGTTTGCCAGCCTACACTGAAAAGCTTGAAAGTAAGGGTACCCAGGAAACTGGTAAGGAAGGTGACTCCCTTGTTCAAGATAGTTTGCTAGCCTATACTGAAAAACTTGAAGGCAAAGGTACTCAGGAAACTGGTAAGGAAGGTCAATCACTAATTCAAGATAGTTTGCCAACGTATACTGGGAAACTTGAGAGCAAAGGTACACAAGAACCCGGCAAGGAAGGTGACTCCCTTGTTCAAGAGGACCTTTCAGAATATACAGTAACTGAAGGAACAATTACTAAAGACACAATCGCAGAGATTGATTACCAGACGGAAATCATTGATGATCCTACAAAGTACACTGACGAAGAAACAGTGGTTCAAAACGGTGAAAAAGGAATCCAAGTTACCAAAACGACTTATAAAACTGTCGAAGGTGTTGAGACTGACCAAGTTTTAAATACAACAACCACTGTCATCAAAGAACCAGTCACTAAAAAAATAAGTCATGGTACGAAACCAATAGAAGGAACTCTTGTAGAAGAAAGTCTTGAAAAAATTCCGTTTAAGGAGATAGTCGAAGAAGACGCGCAACTGAAAAAGGGCGATAAAGTTACGGTCCAAGAAGGAAAAGACGGTCAGAAAAAGGTTATCAAAACCTACAAGACCATCAAAGGAATCAAGACGCAGGAAGGGCCTGAAATTCTTGAACAGGTCATCGAGTTAGCCCAAAACCGTATTGTTAAACTAGGTACCAAAAACTTCGAAAAGCCAGTGTTGACTTTTTCAAGGGTTGATATTCAGGATTTGAAACGCTCATCTCAGATTTACTATAATCTGGAAAATCCAAGTAAGGCAGCGATTAAATCGATCACTTTAACCCTGAAAAAAGGCAACGAAGTTGTCAAAACCATGACGGTTTCACCGAATAACTTGACTGCAACTCTAACAGATTTGCAGTATTACAAGGATTATAAACTCGAAACAAAAATGGTTTATGATCGTGGTGAAGGAAATGAGGAAGAAATTCTCAAAGAAGAACCACTGAGAATTGATTTAAAAAAGGTCGAAGTTAAAAATATAAAAGAAACAAGCCTCATAAGTGTCGACGACAATGGCGTGGAAACGGATAGTAGTTTCTTAACCTCTGTTCCAAGTGATGTAAGACCTTACTATCTAAAAATTGCTACACGTGATAATAAGATGGCGCGTCTTGCGATTGACAAAATTGAAGAAGTGATAGTCGATGGAAAAACGCTTTATAAGGTCACTGCCAAAGCGCCTGACCTCGTTCAGCATACAGATGGCAACCAGCTCAGTGAAGAATATGTCCATTATTTCGCCAAACCAAAAACTCATGAGGGGAATGTCTACTACGATTTCAATGAACTTGTAAAAGCAATGCAGGCCAATCCATCTGGTGAATTTAAAATTGGTGCGGACTTGAATGCGGTCAATGTTCCTGCAGCTGGTAAATCATATGTAACGACGAAGTTCCGAGGCAAGCTATCAAGTGTAGACGGTCAACGATACACGATTCATAACATGGAACGTCCACTATTAGGTGATACCGAAGGCGCCCACATCCATGACCTTAACCTTGGTAAGGTAAACATTCATATGCCATGGGCCAATAGAGTTGCTCCCTTGGCTGCTGTTATAAAAAACACAACGATCAATAATGTGAAAGTAACGGGTACAGTTGTTGGAAATAATGACGTATCAGGTTTGATCAATAAAATTGATAATAACGGCAGATTAACAAATGTGGCATTCATTGGTAAGCTTCATGCTGGTGGGAATCAAGGCGCCTTTCTTGCTGGAATTGTTGGAGAAAACTGGAAAGGTTCCGTTGAGAAGGCCTATGTTGATGCACAGATAACAGGTAATAAAGCGAAAGTTGCAGGCATCGCCTATTGGTCACAAAATGGTGGGGACAACCATGCAGTTTATCGGGACGGAGCCATTAAAAAATCTGTAGCTAAAGGCACTATCGATGTGAGAGAACCGATTAGCGCGGGTGGTGTTGTAGGCAGTACAAATGCCTTGGGTTCCGTTGAAGACACTGTTTCAATGATGAAAGTTAAGAACGGTGAGATTTTCTATGGCTCATCTGATATTGATGATGATCCTTATTGGACAGGTGACCGCTTAAATCGAAACTTTGTTGTTACTGGCGTGAGTGAAGGAAAATCTTCATATAGATATTCTAAACAACAGCATCGTATTAAGCCTATTTCGCAAGAAGAAGCAGACAAGAAAATTGCTGCTCTGGGAATCACAGCGCATGAGTATGAAATTAAAGAGCCTGTTGTAGATAAATTAAACCGTTTGACACAGCGTGAAGACGAGTACAAGGCCATTCAAGACTACAGAGCTGACCGCGAACTTGCCTATCGCAATATTGAAAAATTACAACCATTCTATAATAAAGAGTGGATTGTCAATCAGGCTAATAAACTAGATGCTAGCTCAAACTTGGTGACCAAAGAAGTCCTTTCTGTTACTGGTTTGAAGAATGGACAGTTTGTAACAGACTTGTCAGCTATTGATCAGATCATGATTCACTATGCTGATGGTACCAAAGAAGAATTGGCCATCACTGTCAAAGCTGACTCTAATGTAAAACAAGTCAAAGAGTACGAAGTGACCAACCAGAATATCGTTTATACGCCAAATATGCTAGTGAAAGATCGTGCTGGTTTGATTGCAAAGACAAAAGAAACATTATCCAGTGTAGAATTGATTTCTCCTGAAGTGCGCGCTCTTATGGACAAGCGGAACAAACCGCAAGAAAACACGGATGAACGAAAAAATGGTTACATTCGCGATTTATTCTTAGAAGAAAGTTTTGATGAAGTAAAACAAAATCTTGGAAACTTGGTGAAACAAATTGTTGAAAATGAAGATCATCAACTAAATGATGATGAAGCTGCTCAACGTGCTTTCATTAAGAAAGTTGAAGACAATAAGGCCAACATTATGATGGGGCTTGCTTATTTGAACCAATACTATGGCATTAAATATGATGGATTGTCGATCAAAGATATTATGATGTTTAAACCAGATTTTTATGGTAAGAACGTGAATGTCTTAGATCGCTTGATCACTATCGGCTCAAAAGAGAACAATCTTAAGGGAGACCAATCCCAAGATGCGTATAGTCGAGTGATTGCAGGTGCTACAGGTAAAGGAAGCCTTCATGAGTTTCTAACATATAACATGAAATTGTTTACAAATGAAACCGATATGAATGTTTGGTTTAAAAAGGCAATTGAAAAGAATGCTTATGTGGTAGAACAGCCATCATTGAACCCCGATTTTGCTCATAAGAAGTATCGTCTGTATGAAGGGATTAATAATGGCGTGCATGGTCGGATGATTTTGCCTCTATTAAACTTGAAGAACTCGCATCTTTTCATGATTTCGACCTATAATACCATTTCTTTTAGTGCTTTTGAAAAATATGGTAAAAATACTGAGGAAGCTCGTGAAGCCTTCAAGAGTGAAATCAATAAGAGAGCAAAAGAGCAGGTGAACTACTTAGACTTTTGGTCAAAATTAGCTGCCGATAATGTACGTAATAAGCTCCTCAAGAGTGAAAATAGTGTTCCTACACCTGTTTGGGACAATCATGATGCGCCGGGTATCGGTTGGGCAAACCGATATGGTCACAAGGATGGGAAACCAGATTATGCTCCGATTCGAGAGTTCTTTGGACGGATCAATAAATATCATGGCTATCAGTATGGATATGGTGCTTACGCATATATCTTTGCCGCTCCAAATCAGCAAGATGCTGTCTACTTTGTTATGACAGAGTTGATAAGTGATTTTGGTACATCGGCCTTTACGCATGAAACGACTCACGTGAATGATCGTATGGCTTACTATGGTGGTTGGTATCATCGTGAAGGGACGGACTTAGAGTCCTTTGCGCAAGGTATGCTCCAGTCACCATCGTTGACAAATCCAAATGGTGAATACGGCGCCTTAGGTTTGAACATGGCTTATGAACGTCAGAATGATGGCAATCAAATCTACAATTATGATCCAAATAAGTTAAAGAACCGTGAAGAAATTGATCACTATATGAAGAACTATAACGAGGCTCTGATGATGCTGGACCATCTAGAAGCAGATGCAGTTATTGGAAAACACTTGGACGACAACAGTAAGTGGTTCAAGAAGATGGACCGAGAATGGCGTACGAACGCTGAGCGAAACAATCTGAAAGGCGAGCCACATCAATGGGATAAATTACGTGATTTAACGGATAATGAGAAGAAATTGACGATTACGAGCATTGATCAATTGGTTGATCATAACTTCGTTACAAAACATGGTATGCCAGGGAATGGACGTTATCGTTCGGAAGGTTTTGACAGTGCTTACCAAACCGTAAATATGATGTCGGGTATCTTTGGTGGTAATACTAGCAAGAGTACAGTTGGTTCGATTTCATTCAAACATAATGCTTTCCGTATGTGGGGATACTATGGTTATCTTAACGGATTTATTGGTTACGCTTCAAACAAATATAAGGCGGAAGCCAACAAGGAAAACAAAGGGTTGTTGGGTGATGACTTCATTATCAAGAAAGTTTCTAATGGCCAATTTGATACTCTTGAATCATGGAAGAAACATTGGTATAAAGAAGTCTATGACAAAGCTCAAAACGGCTTCACTACAATCGAAATCAATGGCAGATCTATCTCTACTTATGCTGAGTTGAAGTCCTTATTTGATGAAGCTGTTCAAAAAGACCTAGATAGCATGGAAAATCCAAATATAAAGAATCATTATAAAAATACTGAAGATCTTAAATGGAAGGTTTACAAACAGCTCCTTCAAAAATCAGATGGATTCTCTGGAAATTTATTTGCCAAAGCATCGTTATAAAGTCGAAATGACTAAAAAGGTGGATCAGCTTAAGCTGCATCTGCCTTTTTGTGCTATACTAAAGGTATGCATAGAAAAACAGTGATTGATTTTAGGGCTTTGGGTGAGAGATACATCTTTACCCAGCCGATCAAAGAGTTAAAAACGAGAGATTTAGCAGAAGTGTCAGACTTGCTGGCACAAGTGGAAAGCTACCAAGAGCAAGGCTATTATGTCGTGGGCTATGTCAGCTATGAGGCTGCACCTGCTTTTGAGGAAAAACTAGCAGTTCACAAGGCTCCTCTACTGGGAGAGTATTTGCTTTACTTTACGGTTCACGAAAGGGTTGAAACATTCCCTATTCCTCTGACTTATGAGGAAGTAGACCTGCCTTCAAAGTGGCAGGAAGTAACGTCAGCAGAGGACTATGAAAAGGCGATTGCCCAGATTCACCATCATTTGCGTCAGGGGGACACCTATCAGGTTAACTACACCGTCCAACTCAAGCAAGACTTAAGTGCCAATCCTTTTGACATTTACAATCGCATGGTGGTAGAACAGGAGGCGGGCTACAATGCCTATATTGAACACGATGAGATGGCAGTGATTTCCATGAGTCCAGAGCTCTTTTTTGAGCAAAATGACCGGGAATTAACGACTCGTCCAATGAAGGGGACAACCCAGCGGGGAGTGACTGACCAAGAAGACCTTGCCCAAGCTAGCTGGCTAGAACAGGATCCTAAAAATCGGTCTGAAAATATGATGATTGTGGACCTCTTGCGCAATGATATGAACCGTATTTCTGAAGTTGGAAGTGAACATGTGGAACGTCTTTGTCAAGTGGAGCAGTATTCAACCGTTTGGCAGATGACTTCGACCATCAAGAGTCAGTTACGAGCAGATGTGGACTTGATTGCCATTTTTCGCTCTCTCTTTCCTTGTGGTTCCATAACGGGTGCACCCAAAATTGCGACCATGGAAATTATCAAGAACTTGGAGCCCCACCCGCGTGGAGTCTACTGCGGAACGATTGGTCTCTTGCTTCCAAATGGGCGACGAATTTTTAATGTCGCCATTCGAACCATTCAACTGCATCAAGAAAAAGCCATCTATGGAGTGGGTGGTGGCATTACATGGGATAGCACTTGGCAATCTGAATACCGTGAGGTTCATCAAAAGGCGGCAGTTCTTTATCGTAAACAAGCTCGTTTCCAACTGATTACAACTGGGAAAATCAGCCAGAAGAGCTTGCTGTTTGAAGAGCAACATTTGGAAAGACTGACAAAGGCGAGTCGATATTTTGCCTATCCTTTTGATCCAGAAAACCTGAGACAAAAGATAGAGGAAGAGTGCAAAGTTTGTGATATTAATCAAGACTACCGTTTGCGAATTAGTCTCAGCAAATCTGGAGAGCTGGAACTCAGTCGCCAAGTATTAACACCCCTCAGTCAAAGTTTCTGTCAGGCTAAACTCTGTTTACAGGAAGCGGATTTACAGCAAGCATTTACCTACTTCAAAACCACTCACAGACCGCATTTGAGTATAGGGGAGCAAGAGAAGATTTACCACAATAAGTCAGGAGAACTGCTTGAGACCTCCATTGGAAATCTGGTTCTGAAAATTGCCGGAAAATTCTACACACCGCCTATCAATCTTGGCATCTTGTCAGGAATCTATCGTCAGCATTTGCTAGAAACAGGACAGGTAGAGGAAAAAGTCTTGACTTTGGCAGACTTGAACCAAGCGGAAACTATCTATGGCTGTAATGCAGTCAGAGGCTTGTATGAGTTGACGCTTGAATCTTAAGTTGGCAAACTTTGAAATAAATAAGATGACAGAATTAAAATAAATTCACGCAAACCTTTGCACAAAAGAGACGATTTTGTTATACTATATCTGTAAGCATTTTCAATTAAAAAGGAGAAGACGATGAGTCAAAAGATTATTGGGATTGACCTTGGTGGAACATCTATCAAGTTTGCAATTTTAACTCAAGAGGGAGAAATCCAAGAAAAATGGTCTATTAAGACCAACATTTTGGATGAAGGAAGCCATATTGTAGATGATATGATTGAGTCTATTCAACATCGTTTGGACTTGCTTGGATTGTCAGCTACGGATTTCCTAGGGATTGGGATGGGATCACCTGGTGTGGTTGACCGTGAAAAAGGAACTGTTATCGGTGCCTACAACCTAAACTGGAAAACCCTTCAACCAATTAAAGAGAAAATTGAAAAAGCCTTGGGGATTCCATTCTTCATCGATAATGATGCCAACGTGGCAGCTCTTGGTGAACGTTGGATGGGTGCTGGTGATAACCAACCAGACGTTGTCTTTATGACACTTGGTACAGGTGTTGGTGGCGGTATCGTGGCAGAAGGCAAATTGCTTCACGGTGTTGCTGGTGCAGCAGGTGAGCTTGGCCACATCACTGTTGACTTTGACCAACCAATCGCATGTACCTGTGGTAAAAAAGGCTGTCTTGAGACAGTTGCTTCTGCAACAGGGATTGTCAACTTGACTCGTCGTTACGCTGATGAATATGAAGGCGATGCAGCCTTGAAACGCTTGATTGACGATGGTGAAGAAGTAACAGCCAAAACTGTCTTTGACCTTGCAAAAGAAGGAGACGACCTTGCCTTGATCGTTTACCGTAACTTTTCACGTTACTTGGGTATTGCATGTGCTAACATCGGATCAATCCTCAACCCATCAACTATCGTTATCGGTGGTGGGGTGTCAGCAGCTGGAGAATTCCTTCTCCAAGGCGTGCAAAAAGTTTATGATGAAAATACCTTCCCTCAAGTACGCACATCCACTAAATTGGCTCTTGCAACTCTAGGAAATGACGCTGGAGTAATCGGAGCAGCATCGCTTGTATTGCAATAAGATAGATTGATAATAGAGCTTGGTGTTTATCAAGCTCTTTTTTAAAAATCGAATAAAACGAAATAGGTTTAAATTTTGGGAAGGAGCCGCTAGATGGATACATCAAAACAACCCATGCTTGAACTAGCATTGTCTATTGCTACGGAAGCTCATAAAGGGCAATTTGATAAGGCAGGAGTAGATTATGTAGAACATCCAATTTATGTAGCAAGCCAAGTTGATACTGAAGAAGAAAAAGCAGTTGCTTTACTACATGATGTCATTGAGGACAGTCCTTTTACAGCTGAAGAACTATTACTAGCTGGTTTATCAGAAACAGTAGTTACTGCCGTTCAGGTTTTGTCAAAGAAAAAGGGGCAAGACTATCAAACATATCTAGAAAATGTGAAATCTAATCCCCTAGCACGCGTTGTCAAATTAGCAGATTTGAAGCATAATTCGGATTTATCGAGACTGAGTTCTGTTACTGACAAGGATTTGGAACGATTAGAAAAATATAAAAAGGCCATCGATTATCTGAGTATGTAGAAAAGATTTTTTATGCTATACTAGTTAAGACTACAAAAGAGGTAAACGTAAATGACAAAAGCAGATACGATTTTTAAAGAGAATATTGAACGAATCCTCAAAGACGGTGTCTTTTCTGAGCAGGCTCGTCCTAAGTACAAGGATGGGACTGTTGCCAACTCCAAGTACATAACGGGTGCCTTTGCGGAGTATGATTTGTCTAAGGGGGAATTTCCCA
The DNA here is from genome assembly GCF_026782285.1 of Streptococcus oralis. Classification (GTDB taxonomy): domain Bacteria; phylum Bacillota; class Bacilli; order Lactobacillales; family Streptococcaceae; genus Streptococcus; species Streptococcus oralis_CG. The sequence goes on along the minus strand of NZ_JAKUWG010000005.1, from coordinate 22,530 downwards.
TCACAACCTTGCGTCCCATTGCTATCAAATCCGCTATTAAGGAAGTGCTTTGGATCTATCAGGATCAGTCTAATAGCCTAGAAGTATTGAATAGCAAGTACAATGTTCACTACTGGAATGACTGGGAAGTGGAAGATACGGGAACCATTGGTGAGCGCTATGGGGCGGTCGTTAAGAAGCACGACATCATTAATAAGATTCTCAAGCAGTTGGAAGCTAACCCTTGGAATCGTCGCAATATCATCTCTCTATGGGATTATCAAGCTTTTGAGGAGACGGACGGCCTCCTTCCATGCGCCTTTCAGACCATGTTTGATGTCCGTCGTGTTGATGGGGAAATCTATCTGGATGCGACCTTGACCCAGCGTTCTAACGATATGCTGGTGGCCCATCACATCAATGCTATGCAGTATGTGGCTCTTCAAATGATGATTGCTAAACACTTTGGCTGGAAAGTAGGGAAGTTCTTCTACTTTATTAATAATCTCCATATCTATGATAATCAGTTTGAACAAGCAGAGGAATTGCTCCGTCGTGAGCCGTCAAACTGCCAACCACGTTTGGTCTTGAATGTACCAGATGGGACCAATTTCTTTGATATCAAAGCGGAGGATTTTGAGTTGGTTGACTATGATCCAGTCAAGCCACAACTGAAGTTTGATTTGGCTATTTAATAACATAAAAAGAAGTTGAGATTTCTCAACTTCTTTTGTTGCTTAATGTGATACGCGACGGCGAGCTGCTTTTTTGCGATTTTCTTCGATGAAAGCTGCTTTTTGCTCTTCTGGCTCAATCACTTTCTTTTTAATTGCGTATACTGCACCTGCAACGGCAGCGACAGTTCCTGCAACACCTGTTACAAGACCTTTAGCGAATCCTTTAGCCATGAGTCTTCCTCCTTTATCTTCCCGATCAGCCAGGCTCCTCAAGGGGTAGCATTTTTCTGACTGACCTTTTTGTGATATAATAATAGTAACGAAAAAATGGGAATTTTTCAAGGAAAAAAGATGAAAACAAAAATAATTGTGATTGTTGGGCCGACTGCTGTTGGGAAGACAGCCCTTGCTATTGAAGTAGCCAAGCGCTTTGGTGGAGAGGTGGTCAGTGGTGACAGTCAGCAAGTATACAGAGGGTTGAATATTGGGACAGCCAAGGCTAGCCCAGAGGAGCAAGCTGTTGTTCCTCATCATTTGATTGATGTCAGAGAGGTGACCGAGTCTTACTCGGCTTTTGATTTTGTTTCAGAAGCTAAAAAGGCTATAGAAGACATTCAAAGTCGTGGCAAGCTAGCCATTATCGCTGGTGGGACTGGGCTTTATATCCAGAGCTTGCTGGAAGGCTATCATCTAGGTGGGGAAACACCTCATGAGGAGATTGTAGCCTATCGGGCTAGTTTGGAGCCTTATTCGGATGAGGAGTTAGCCCATCTCGTGAAGCAAGCAGGCCTTGAAATACCCCAGTTTAATCGTCGTCGTGCCATGCGTGCCTTGGAAATTGCCCATTTTGGTCAGGATTTGGAAAATCAGGAAAGTCCTTATGAACCACTGATTATCTGCTTGGATGATGAACGCAGCCGACTTTATGAACGGATTAACCATCGTGTGGATTTGATGTTTGAGGCTGGATTATTGGATGAGGCCAAGTGGCTCTTTGATCATTACCCGGATGTGCAGGCTGCTAAAGGCATTGGCTATAAGGAACTCTTTCCTTATTTCCGTGGGGAGCAAACTCTTAAGGAAGCGAGCGAGAGTCTCAAGCAGGCGACTCGTCGTTTTGCCAAGCGTCAGTTGACCTGGTTCCGTAATCGCATGCAAGTCACCTTTTATCAGATAGGAGAGCCTGACGTGCAGGACTGCATTTTAAGCCAGATAGAGGAGTTTTTAGATGATTGAAACGGAGAAAAAAGAGGAACGAGTCCTGCTTATCGGTGTGGAATTGCAGGGCATGGACAATTTTGACCTCTCTATGGAAGAGTTGGCCAATCTGGCTAAGACAGCTGGGGCAGTCGTAGTCGATAGCTACAGACAAAAACGGGAAAAGTATGATTCCAAGACCTTCGTCGGTTCTGGTAAGTTGGAAGAAATTGCGCTCATGGTGGATGCAGAAGAAATTACCACTGTCATTGTCAACAACCGTCTGACACCACGGCAAAATGTCAATCTAGAGGAAGTTCTGGGAGTTAAGGTTATTGACCGTATGCAGTTGATTCTGGATATTTTTGCTATGCGGGCTCGAAGCCATGAAGGAAAACTCCAAGTCCACCTAGCTCAGCTCAAATATCTCTTGCCTCGCTTGGTTGGTCAGGGGATTATGCTCAGCCGCCAGGCAGGGGGAATTGGTTCCCGTGGGCCTGGTGAAAGCCAGCTGGAACTGAACCGTCGTAGTGTTCGTAATCAAATTACAGATATCGAGCGTCGGCTCAAGGTGGTTGAGAAAAATCGGGCGACAGTCAGAGAAAAACGTCTGGAGTCAAGCACCTTTAAGATTGGTTTGATTGGCTACACCAATGCTGGGAAATCGACTATCATGAACACCTTGACAAGTAAGACCCAGTATGAGGCAGATGAGTTGTTTGCGACTCTGGACGCGACGACAAAGAGTATCCATCTGGGGGGCAATCTTCAAGTGACTTTAACGGACACTGTTGGATTTATTCAAGACTTGCCGACTGAATTGGTGTCCAGTTTCAAGTCCACCTTGGAAGAAAGCAAGCATGTGGATCTACTAGTTCATGTCATCGATGCCAGCAATCCTTATCACGAGGAGCATGAAAAAACGGTTCTGTCTATCATGAAAGACTTGGATATGGAGGATATTCCTCGCCTGACCCTTTATAATAAAGCGGATTTGGTGGAGGATTTCACGCCTACCCAAACGCCTTATGCCCTCATTTCTGCCAAGTCTGAGGATAGTCGTGAGCAGTTGCAAGCTTTATTACTAGAAAAGATTAAGGAAATTTTTGAAGTCTTTACTCTGCGCGTCCCTTTTTCTAAGTCCTATAAGATTCATGATTTGGAAAGTGTAGCGATTCTTGAAAATCGCGATTATCAGGATGACGGAGAAGTCATCAGAGGCTACATTTCTGAGAGAAATAAATGGAGGTTAGAAGAATTTTATGACTGATATCAAAACTTTGGCACTCAAGTATGGAGGTTATACAAGTCTGGATAAGGTCTATCTGGATCAGCTTCTAGCTGGGAAGACAGAGCAGGAGCAGCTAGCTCTCATCACGCCTCCGCCGAGTGTAGTCAATGCTTATTTTGCTGAACTCTACCAGAAAAAGAGTCCTGAAGCTGCGACGACTTATTTTGCAGAACTCAGTCAGGAACTGAACCTCTACAATGCTGAGCCAAGTTTCACCTTTGAAAATAAGCCCTTTATTCGGCTTAATTTATCAGGCAAATCCTTTGGCTTTTGCTACGAGGAAGATGGTCTTGGACGGATTTTCTCTGAAAATGCAGAGGTTATTTCGGATGACTTGCTTTTTGAAATTGCGCAAATTTTCCCCCATCAACTCGTCTTTGAAGAGTCTGGAAAGATTTACATGAAGCCTGTCGGAGATGAGGAAGTTGTTAGCGTGAAAAGTCTCACAGCTTTGACTGATTTGGAAAGCTTGGCTGATGGTCGCAAACGTCTCAAAGGCTATAGCCAAGAGGATTTACTACAAGAAGCTGTTGTTTTCTCTGGCAAGCTTTATTATCGATCGGAAAATCGCACAGCTATGTTATATATTGATTAATTAGAAAGTATCGAATGGATATTCAATTTTTAGGAACAGGGGCTGGTCAGCCCTCTAAAGCCCGCAACGTCTCAAGTCTCGCCCTGAAACTCTTGGACGAGATTAACGAAGTTTGGCTCTTTGACTGTGGAGAAGGAACGCAAAATCGCATTCTGGAAACCACGATTCGACCACGGAAGGTCAGCAAAATCTTTATCACTCACCTGCATGGAGACCATATCTTTGGATTGCCAGGATTTCTCTCTAGCCGTGCCTTTCAAGCTAATGAAGAGCAGACAGATCTGGACATCTATGGACCTCAAGGTATCAAGTCCTTTGTCTTAACCAGCCTTCGTGTGTCAGGTTCTCGCCTACCTTACCGCATTCATTTCCATGAGTTTGACCAAGATTCTCTAGGCAAAATCCTTGAGACCGATAAATTCACTGTGTATGCAGAGGAGTTGGACCACACTATTTTCTGTGTCGGCTATCGTGTCATGCAAAAAGACTTGGAAGGAACCCTAGATGCTGATAAACTCAAGGCTGCTGGTGTTCCGTTCGGCCCGCTTTTTGGAAAAATCAAAAATGGTCAGGATGTTGTTCTGGATGATGGAACTGAAATCAAGGCAACAGACTATATCTCAGCACCGAGACCTGGCAAGGTAGTTACTATTCTTGGCGACACCCGAAAAACCAATGCCAGTGTGCGTCTAGCTGTCAACGCCGATGTCTTGGTTCACGAGTCGACTTATGGCAAGGGAGATGAAAAAATTGCTCGCAATCACGGTCACTCAACCAATATGCAGGCAGCACAAGTGGCAGCAGAAGCCGGTGCTAAGCGCCTCTTGCTCAATCATATCAGTGCTCGTTTCCTCTCAAAAGATATCAGTCAGCTCAAGAAAGATGCAGCAACTGTTTTTGAAAATGTTCATGTGGTCAAAGACTTGGAAGAAGTGGAAATTTAGAAGATTGAGAAAGGATAAATATGTCTACGATTCTCATTACAGGTGCTAGCGGTGGCTTAGCCCAAGAAATGGTCAAACTCTTGCCCAATGACCAACTCATCTTACTAGGTAGAAACAAGGAAAAACTAGCTCAACTATATGGAAATCATTCTAATGTGGAATTGATTGAAATCGATATTATTGATGACTCAGCCCTAGAAGCTCTGGTAGCTGACCTCTATCTCCGTTATGGAAAGATTGATGTTTTGATCAACAACGCTGGATATGGAATATTTGAAGATTTCGACCAGATTTCTAATCAAGAAATTCACCAGATGTTTAAGGTCAATACCTTTGCTCTGATGAATCTGTCTCGTCGTCTTGCAGCTCGTATGAAAGAAAGCCGAAAAGGCCATATCATCAATATCGTCAGTATGGCAGGTTTGATAGCGACTAGCAAGTCTAGCCTTTACTCAGCGACCAAATTTGCGGCTATTGGATTTTCAAATGCTCTGCGCCTCGAACTCATGCCTTACAGTGTCTATGTAACGACGGTCAATCCAGGCCCAATCCGCACAGGATTTTTTGACCAGGCAGACCCAGATGGGACCTACCTCAAGTCGGTTGATCGCTTTCTCTTAGAACCAGATGCAGTCGCTAGAAAGATTGTCAAAACCATAGGAAAAAACAAACGGGAACTCAATCTCCCAGTTTTGTTGAACCTAGCCCATAAGTTTTATACCCTCTTTCCTAAACTAGCTGATAAGTTGGCAGGGGGAATCTTTAATTATAAGTAAAAAAGTTCCTTACAAAAGGAACTTTTTTATAATATTTAACTGAGTGTCAAAAATTGTTTGATTTTGTTTTAAAACTACATTCATATTTTTAAAATCCTCTACAAATTTTAGAAAAAACAATCAAAATTATGATTTTTTGTATTTAGGGTATTGAAATTCCCTATATTGTTTTATAAAATAGAACTAAAAGGCTATGAAAAAGTAATGCGCTTACAAATAAATGAAAGCGGTTGCTAAAGGAGGGTTTTATGGAAAAAGGCCATTGGAATCGTAAAAGAGTCTACAGTATTCGTAAGTTTGCCGTAGGAGCTTGCTCTGTCATGATTGGAACCTGTGCGGTTCTATTTGGAGGAAGTGTCGTTGGAGAATCACCAGTTTTCGCGGATGAAACTCCGATTACTCACACTGTGGAAAGTCCGGCAGTGGAGGAAAAAGAAAAGCAAGCTATAGCAGAACACAAGGATGCTGCAAGTGTCGACCAAAGTCAAGCTGCTCTTATTGAAGCAAGCAAACCAGAGGTGAAAGAAGATGAACCTGTAGCTCCAAAAGAGGAAACAGTGTCTTCTAAATCTGAAGAAACAGATCCTAAGGTAGAATCTCAAGCTTCAAGTCAAGAAAAGCCTGTTAAGGAAGATTTGAAAGCTGCGACAAATGAAGAAGTGAATCAAATGATTGAAGATAGAAAAGTGAATTTTAATCAAAATTGGCACTTTAAACTCAATGCGAATCCTAAAGAAGCTGTGAAACCAGATGCAGATGTATCAACATGGCAAAAATTGGATCTCCCACACGACTGGAGTATCTTTAACGATTTTGACCATCAGTCACCTGCCCAAAACGAGGGTGGACAGCTCAATGGTGGTGAAGCTTGGTATCGCAAAACCTTTAAACTTGATGAAAAAGATCTCAAGAAAAATGTTCGTGTGACCTTTGATGGTGTCTACATGGACTCTCAAGTCTATGTCAATGGCCAGTTAGTGGGGCATTATCCAAATGGTTATAACCAGTTCTCATATGATATTACCAAATACCTTCACAAAGATGGTCGTGAGAATGTGATTGCTGTCCATGCGGTTAACAAACAGCCAAGTAGCCGTTGGTACTCAGGTAGTGGTATCTACCGTGATGTGACCTTGCAAGTGACAGATAAGGTTCATGTTGAGAAAAATGGGACAACCATCTTAACACCAAAGCTAGAACAACAGCAACATGGCAAGGTTGAAACCCATGTAGCCAGCAAAATTGTCAATACAGATGATAAAGACCATGAATTGGTGGCAGAGTATCAAATCGTTGAACGTGGTGGTCAGGCTGTAACAGGCGTGGTTCGTACAGCGAGCCGTACCTTGAAAGCACATGAATCAACAAACCTTGATGCGATTTTAGAAGTTGAAAGACCAAAACTCTGGACAGTTTTGAATGACAAACCGGCCTTGTATGAACTGGTTACGCGTGTTTACCGTGACGGTCAGTTGGTTGATGCTAAGAAGGATTTGTTTGGTTACCGTTACTATCATTGGACTCCAAATGAAGGTTTCTCTTTGAATGGTGAACGCATTAAATTCCATGGTGTTTCCTTGCACCATGACCACGGAGCGCTTGGAGCAGAAGAAAACTATAAGGCAGAATATCGCCGTCTCAAACAAATGAAGGAGATGGGCGTTAATGCCATCCGTACAACTCATAATCCTGCAAGTCCACAGACCTTGCAAATCGCAGCAGAACTTGGTTTGCTGGTTCAGGAAGAGGCCTTTGATACGTGGTATAATGGCAAGAAACCATATGACTACGGGCGTTTCTTTGAAAAAGATGCTACTCACCCAGAAGCTAGAAAAGGTGAAAAATGGTCTGACTATGATCTTCGTACCATGGTCGAAAGAGATAAAAATAACCCAGCTGTCTTCATGTGGTCTATCGGGAATGAAATCGGTGAAGCCAACGGTGACGCCCACTCTCTTGCAACGGTTAAACGCTTAGTAAAAGTGATCAAAGATGTTGATACTACACGTTATGTTACTATGGGAGCAGATAAGTTCCGTTTTGGTGATGGTAGTGGTGGTCATGAGAAGATTGCCGAAGAACTCGATGCAGTTGGTTTCAACTACTCTGAAGATAACTACAAGAAACTTCGTGCAAAACATCCAAAATGGTTGATTTACGGTTCAGAAACATCTTCAGCAACCCGTACACGCGGCAGCTACTATCGTCCTGAAAGTGAATTGAAACATAGTAACGGACCTGAACGTAACTACGAACAGTCTGACTATGGTAATGACCGAGTTGGATGGGGTAAAACGGCAACAGATTCATGGACTTTTGACCGTGACAACGCTGGCTATGCTGGACAGTTTATCTGGACAGGTACGGACTATATTGGTGAGCCTACGCCATGGCACAATCAAAACCAAACTCCCGTTAAGAGCTCTTACTTTGGTATCGTAGATACAGCTGGTATTCCAAAACATGATTTCTATCTCTACCAAAGCCAATGGGTTTCTGTTAAGAAGAAACCAATGGTTCACCTCCTTCCTCACTGGAACTGGGAAAATAGAGAATTGGCATCGAAAGTTGAAGATGCCGACGGAAAAATCCCAGTCCGTGCTTACTCAAACGCTTCAAGCGTAGAATTGTTCTTAAACGGTCAATCTATCGGAGTTAAGACCTTCAACAAAAAACAAACCAGTGATGGCCGTAGCTACCAAGAAGGTGCCAATGCCAAGGAACTCTACCTTGAGTGGAAGGTTGCTTACCAACCAGGTACTTTAGAAGCAGTAGCTCGTGATGAAGCTGGAAAAGAAATTGCACGTGACAAGATCACGACTGCAGGTCAACCAGCAGGTGTTCGTCTCATCAAGGAAGAACACGCAATCGCTGCAGATGGAAAAGACTTGACTTACATCTACTATGAAATCGTAGACAGTGAAGGAAATGTGGTACCAACTGCTAATAATCTGGTTCGCTTCCAATTACATGGCCAAGGTCAACTTGTCGGTGTAGATAATGGGGAACAAGCCAGCCGTGAACGTTATAAGGCACAAGCAGATGGTTCTTGGATTCGTAGAGCCTTTAACGGTAAAGGGGTTGCCATTGTTAAATCAACTGAGCAAGCAGGTAAATTCACACTGACAGCTCATTCAGATCTCTTGAAATCTGGTCAAGTAACTGTCTTTACTGGTAAGAAAGAAGGACAAGAAAAGACAGTTCTAGGAACAGAGGTACCAAAAGTACGTACTGTTATCGAGAAAGAACCGAAAATGCCGAAGACCGTCGCCTTTGTCTATAGTGATGGCAGTCGTGAAAAACGTCCAGTAACATGGTCTTCTGTTGATGTGAGCCAAGCAGGAGTTGTGACTGTTAAAGGTATGGCAGACGGACGCGAAGTTGAGGCCCGTGTCGAAATTCTAGCAATCGCAAATGAGCTTCCAACTGTTAAGCGTGTTGCTCCAGGAACAGACTTGAGCGCTGTTGACAAATACGTTTCTATTGCTGTTACGGATGGAAGCGTACAAGAATACGAAGTTGATAAGTGGGAGATTTCGGAAGCAGATAAAGCTAAACTGTCAGTTGCAGGATCACGTATTCAAATGACTGGTCAACTGGGTGGTGAGACTATTCACGCTACCCTTGTGGTAGAAGAAGGTAATCCTGCGGCTCCTGCAGTACCAAATGTAACTGTTGGTGGCGAATCTGTCACTGGTCTTACTACTCAAAATCCAATGCAATATCGAACTCTTGCTTACGGTGCATCCTTGCCAGAAGTTGTAGCAAGTGCTGAAAATGCGGATGTTACTGTAGTCCAAGCAAGTGCAGCAAACGGCATGCGTGCAAGCATCTATGTTCAACCAAAAGATGGTGGACCTCTTCAAACCTATGCAATTCAATTCCTTGAAGAAGCACCGAAAATTGACCACTTGAGCCTACAAGTGGAGCAAGCTGACGGTCTTAAAGAAGACCAAACAGTGAAATTGTCTGTACTCGCTCACTATCAAGACGGAACACAAGCAGTTTTACCAGCTGATAAAGTAAACTTCTCTACAAGTGGTGAAGGGGAAGTCGCAGTTCGTAAAGGAATGCTTGAGTTACATAGGCCAGGAACAGTCACTCTCAAAGCAGAATATGAGGGGGCTAGAGGTCAAATCGATCTCACGATCCAAGCCAACACAGAGAAGAAGATTGCGCAATCTATCCGTCCAGTAAATGTAGTGACTGACTTGCATCAGGAACCTACTCTTCCATCAACAGTAACTGTTGAGTATGACAAAGGTTTCCCTAAAACTCATAAAGTCACATGGCAAGCTATTCCAAAAGAAAAACTAGACCATTATCAAACCTTTGAAGTTCTAGGTAAAGTTGAAGGCCTTGACCTTGAAGCGCGTGCTAAAGTCTCTGTAGAAGGCATCGTTTCAGTTGAAGAAGTTAGTGTGACTACACCAACTGCAGAAGCACCACAATTACCAGAAAGTGTTCGTACCTACGATTCAAATGGTCATGTTTCATCAGCTAAGGTTACATGGGATGCGATTCGTCCAGAGCAATACGCCAAGGAAGGTGTCTTTACAGTCACTGGTCGCCTAGAAGGTACGCAATTAACAACTAAACTTCATGTTCGTGTGTCTGCTCAAACTGAGCAAGGTGCAAACATTTCTGACCAATGGACCGGCTCAGAATTGCCACTTGCCTTTGCTTCAGACTCAAATCCGAGCGACCCTGTTTCAAACGTCAACGATAAATTGATTTCCTTTAATGACCGCCCAGCCAACCGTTGGACAAACTGGAATCGTACTAATCCAGAAGCTTCAGTCGGTGTTCTATTTGGAGATTCAGGTATCTTGAGCAAACGTTCCGTTGACAATCTAAGTGTCGGATTCCACGAAGACCATGGAGTCGGTGCACCGAAGTCTTATGTGATTGAGTATTATGTTGGTAAGACTGTTCCAACAGCACCTAAAAACCCTAGCTTTGTAGGTGAGGAAAATCATGTATTTAACGATCCAGCCAACTGGAAACCAGTTACCAATCTAAAAGCCCCAGCTCAACTCAAGGCTGGAGAAATGAATCACTTTAGCTTTGATAAAGTTGAAACCTATGCTGTGCGCATTCGCATGGTGAAAGCAGATAACAAGCGCGGAACTTCTATCACAGAGGTACAAATCTTTGCGAAACAAGTTGCGGCAGCTAAACAAGGAAAAACAAGAATCCAAGTTGACGGCAAAGATTTAGCAAACTTCAACCCTGATTTGACAGACTACTACCTTGAGTCTGTAGATGGAAAAGTTCCTACAGTAACAGCAAGTGTTAGCAACAATGGTCTTGCGACGGTCGTTCCAAGCGTTCGTGAAGGTGAGCCAGTCCGTGTCATCGCGAAAGCTGAAAATGGTGATATCTTAGGAGAATACCGTCTACACTTTACAAGCAATAAAGACTTACTCTCTCGTAAACCAGTTGCTGCGGTCAAACAAGCTCGCTTGGTACAAGTAGGGCAACCACTTGAATTGCCAACTAAGGTTCCTGTTTACTTCACAGGTAAAGACGGCTATGAGACAAAAGACTTGACAGTGGAATGGGAAAAAGTTCCAGCAGAAAATCTGACAAAAGCAGGTCAATTTACTGTTCGAGGCCATGTCCTTGGTAGTGATCTTGTTGCTGAGTTCACTGTACGAGTGACGGACAAACTTGGTGAGGCTCTCTCAAACAACCCTAACTATGATGAAAACAGTAACCAAGCCTTTGCTTCTGCAACCAATGATATTGATCCAAGTTCACATGACCGTGTGGATTATCTCAATGACGGAGATCATTCAGAAAATCGTCGTTGGACAAACTGGTCTCCAACACCATCTTCTAATCCAGAAGTATCAGCGGGTGTGATCTTCCGTGAAAATGGTAAGATTGTAGAACGGACTGTTGCGCAAGCCAAACTTCACTTCTTTGCAGATAGCGGAACAGATGCACCATCTAAACTTGTTTTAGAACGCTATGTCGGTCCAGAGTTTGAAGTGCCAACCTACTATTCAAACTACCAAGCCTACGAATCAGGCCATCCATTCAACAATCCAGATAACTGGGAAGCTGTTCCTTATCGTGCGGATAAAGATATTGAAGCTGGTGATGAAATTAACGTAACATTTAAAGCCGTGAAAGCAAAAGCCATGAGATGGCGTATGGAGCGCAAGGCTGATAAGAAGGGTGTTGCAATGATTGAGATGACCTTCCTTGCACCAAGTGAATTGCCTCAAGAAAGTACTCAATCGAAGGTTCTTGTAGATGGAAAAGAACTTGCTGATTTCGCTGAAAACCGTCAAGACTATCAAATCACCTATAAAGGTCAACGTCCAAAAGTTTCAGTCGAAGAAAGCAACCAAGTAGCTTCAACTGTAGTAGATAGTGGCGATGACAGCCTTCCAGTACTTGTTCGCCTCGTTTCAGAAAGTGGAAAACAAGTCAAGGAATATCGTATCCAACTAGTCAAGGAAAAACCAGTTTTTGAGAAAACAGCCCCTGCTATTCAAGAAGAAAATCCAAGTCTTGAGGTTGTCGAAAAAGAACTTGCCTTCCAGACTGTTGAAAAAGGAGACTCAAGTCTATATGTAGGTGAAAGTCGTGTAGAACAAGAAGGACAAGTTGGTAAGGAACGCATTCTTACATCTGTAAGCCCAGACGGAACTCGTGAAGAGAAACTCCGTGAAGTGCTTCAGACTCCTGTTAACCGGGTTCTTCTCGTTGGAACTAAACGTGGTACGGCTCAACCACTTGATGGCAATGCAAGTTTAGTGCATGAAAAACCAGAACTTCTGGTGGAAGAAGAGGCAATTGATTTCCAAGTTCAAGAACGTAAGACTGACAAACTTTATGTGGGTGAAAGTCGTGTTCTTCAAGAAGGTCAAAAAGGTGTTCGTGTCCACCTAGTAGAAGTCGAAAACGGTAAGCGTACATCGAAAGAAACCTTTGATAAGATAGTTGCGCAAGATCGTATCGTGGAAGTTGGAACCAAGGGAGGTACAGCTCAACCACTTGATGGTGTCAGAGATTTGGTTCATCACAAACCAGAACTACTAGTAGAAGAAAAGGAAGTTGATTTCCAAGTTCAAGAACGTAAGAATGATAAACTTCCAGCAGGGCAAACTCGTGTAATCCAAGAAGGTCAAAAAGGCGTTCGTGTCCACCTAGTAGAAGTCGAAAATGGTAAGCGTACATTGAAAGAAACCTTTGATAAGATAGTTGCGCAAGATCGTATCGTGGAAGTTGGAACTGCCGTAGCGCAAGGAGAACCAAATCCACAAGTTCCTGCTAAGCCAGATGCGAACCAACTGGCTCAAACGGGAGGACGCTCTCAAGAAGAAAAAGCGACACAAACTGAAAAAGATCACCTTCCAAATACAGGAAGTGAGTCTCAGATGTCAGCTTTAGCAGCGGGCTTGGCTCTCTTGGGCTTAGGTACAGGCCTTGCAGCTACTACTCGCAAAAAAGAAGATTAAGTTTAGTTACAAGCTAAACTGAACAGGAAAAGGCCAGAGTAACACTCTGGTCTTTTTCGTCCGAGTTGTAATCGTAAACAAATGTTTGGAATAGTCAATCCCATTCCAAATGGATTTTGCCCAAAATTCATAAGGTGCCCTTCACGCTTATAAAAAGAGAGGTCGTGTTTGAAAATAATTGATAAATATGCTACAATAGTAGGCACTGGTAATTTTTATAAATGATTTTTTAATGAGAAAAGTCGGATAAAATCCCTTCAACTTTCGAAGGATCATGATCAGATGAGAAAGCGTAGAATTCCTCACCCTTTAGGGATTTTGTTATGGAACTGATTTTTTAGATGTCAATCATGGTGACAAAATTAATATACTTATAAAAATTTTAAGGATTAACTAAATCCGTTTATGCATTTGATAGTGTTCAAATAGAAGAAATGGAAGAACAGGTGTTCTCACATGAAAATATTCAAGGATAGAAGAGAAGCTCCAAGTAGATTTACACTCATGAGGTGCTCCTATATTTCGTAGGCGAAATATCATGGTAAGCCAGTTAATCCTATCTTGTTTATCAGTGGGATGAGCCTGTTTTCTTGGGTTACCTTGCTGTTACGATGGTGCATGAACATTACTAGAGAACAATTGCAAGGTTTGCTAAATATAAAGAATAAAGGATGACAGATGAAACATTTCGGTCTTAAGAAACAGAAACGAACAAGTATTTTTTTCCGAAGAGCAATTTTTACAATTTTGATCATCGCGATCTATTTACTTGGTCGCCATATTTTACTTCCAGGATACAATGGTAATACAGGTTTTTCACAAATAAGTGAGCAAAATCCCTTGGCCTATTTGTATTCCTTAGCAGGAGTAGATGTCTCTCAGATTTCCATGTTTTCACTGGGATTAGGTCCATGGATTACGACCATGATTGTCTGGCAGGTTATCAATTTAAATAAAAGTTGGAATATCCAGTCCTGGTCATTGAAAAAAGCGGATTTTGTCCAAAAGATTCTCACTTTGATTTTTTCCGTGTTACAGGGGATAGCTGTTATGTACACAGCTCGTTCGGAAAATGGACGCTTTTTGCTTCTTGTAGATGATTGGATTTATAATATGGCTGTACTAGCAACTGTTGTAGCAGGAAGCTTTGTTATTATCTGGTTGGCTGGTTTGAATGTTAGCAAGGGAGTAGGTGGGCAGACAATTATTATTATTTCAGGAATTCTGCTACAATTTGCTAACCAATTAGTGGTATTGATAGGACAATCTGTTTTGTCTAAAGAAGGACTGGCCTTTCTAGTAGGTGCGGCGATCTCATTTTTGATCTTAGGCTATATTGCCGTGGTCTGCGAGAGAGCTGAAATTCGTTTGCCTCTAAATCGAGTCATGTTAAGTAGTCGTTACTATGGCAAGTCTTACCTCCCTATCAAATTTCTTCCCTCTGGGGGAATGCCTATTATGTATGCCTCGAGTGTTATTATGTTGCTTCAGTTGGTATTAGACTGGTTTGGACATGGTTTTACGAAAAATTTTGGTAGTTTATTTGATTTTACAAAACCCCTAAGTTTGGCCTTTTATCTGCTAGCTATCTATCTTCTTGCAATTTTATTTGCCTATATCAACTTGGAACCAGAAGAAACAGCGAAACGTTTACAACGTCAAGGAGAGTACCTAGATTATATCCAGCCTGGGAAAGCAACTTTAAAAGTTTTGAAACATTATATTTCCTTACAGTCTAACGTAGGAGCACTCTACCTGATCGTTTTTATTGGTTTACCCTATTTCATTAATTTCTTCCTACCTCTTCCAAATTTGCTTTTGACTATACCGAGTACATTGATCATTTTAGTCAGTATGCTCTTGCCTTTGCATGAAGAAATACGTATCTTGAGGATTGGGACTTACTACCACAAAGAATTAGAATTTAAAGGAGAATAGAGGGATATGTTTTACTTTGTACCATCTTGGTATAGACAAGATCGGAAATGGTATTCTACCACTCTGCCTTTCTATTACGTGTCTAAAAATATGATGTTTGATGATGCGGTGAATTTGCTGCGAATGTTTCAGCAATCAGGAGAGGCAAATACCACTCTGATTTTGAACTATTCACCACATATTCGAACCTTTCTTTATCAGCAAAGAATATTGCCAGAAACTGTATGGAATCTATTTGATACCATACAAGGTCTGACGGATGTATCTGTACGTAAAATTCGTCTGGAAGATATTAAATGGCCTCAAGGAGTAGAATTCTTCTATACTCCTTTTATGATTGAGGTATATTTAAATCAAGAACACTATGCTAAAATTAACTTTTCACAAACAGGTAATTTCTTTGATATTACTTATTTTGAGGGTGGGCAGACAAATCATCAGCTAATTTTTGATGATCGTGGATTTGTTTCGAGTGTCATCTATTTTGAAAATGATCAACCTTACTACCAAGATTATTTAAATTTACAAGGTACATGGCAGTTTAGGGAATTTTTGGGTACAGAAAATCATCAAGTGCTTATCAACCCTGAGGCGCAGGTTACATTTGCAAAAGAAGTTTACCGAGATATCGAAGAATTGATCAATGAAAAACTAGATCAGTATTTAACTTCTTCGCTAACCAAGGATGATACGATTGTGATTTCGTCAGATGTGCAGCACAATCACTTTTTCCAAAAGATTAAGGAAAACCATCATGTTATCTTGTCTTTTTTTGGAGATCGCTATCCAATTACAAATCAGGAGCAGCTGCTAACGGATTTGACAGACACGCCGTTCTTCGTTGTCGATAGTTTAAATAAAATTGAAACGATAGCAGCTAATGTGGATCTAGAACAGTTGCCGGGATTTTATGAGATTCCGCCTTATGATACTCATCTAAACCTAGGGCATAGTCAAAGAAAAAAAGAGTTGATTGTTTACGTCAATTACGACAATCTACCAGCAGATCAAATTCAATATGTGTTTACGACTTTGTTTGAAATGATGTTGAAAAATGAATGGATTGACTTGCTGGTTGGAACACAAAGTCAGGATTTTGGTCGAGAGGCCTATATAAAACAGGTACTAGAAAGCTATCGATCTCTTAAGCCAGAATATGAACAAGAATTGATTTTTGTTGATAAAGAGAAGAGAGCGAGAGGTGAAAACCGAGTTCTTGATGATGAAGAGGAGATTGTTCGCGAACGGATTGATATTGAGACCATTCATAGCGACAGCGATTTGATTAAAGTTCTGAAGTACGTTCGTATTATACTAGATTTGGGAACTCCAGCTGATGTGTTGACTCAAATTGCTGGCATTAGTGGAGGGATCCCTCAGGTTAACTTGTATAGTTCTTCTTATGTGAAGCATGGAGAAAATGGTTGGATTCTAGATGATATTTCAGATTTTGAAGAGGCACTCTTATACTACCTCACAAACTTAGAACATTGGAATCAATCTCTAGTTCACTCAGTCAAGAAGATTGAACAGTATACAAGGGGTGAGATTGTCGATATGTGGAAAAATACCATAAAGGAATTAAAAGGAAATGAAAAAAATTAGTGTTTTGCAAATTGCTGATGAAAATTGGCAGGAGCAATATGAAATTCCTAGTAATATAAAATGGACATTTGTCAAACCAGAAGACATCGTCTCTTTATTGCCAGAAGATATCGGGATCTTAAATAGAGAAGTTGAGGCGGAAAACGGGAAAAAAAAGAAGAAAAAAGTAGACAAACCGTTTGATGTCGTGTTGGTAGATACTGCTGAATATTTAGAGCATGTCACTATCTTGGATCAGAAAATTCAGGTTTACCGTATGTTCTATCATGAGCGTTGTCAAATCACTACAAAAACGCTGGAACGATTTCTTTTGCGCAAAAAAGCTGTGAAAACAAATTTTGAAAATCCAGAGCAGATGCTACATATATTTTCACGTGGTTTTTTCTCCAAGCAAAATGGAACGAAACTAAGTGTTAATCATCTAGTCGCTGCACCATCTTTTGAGGGTCAAATCAGTTATGAAGGGACAAACTACCTTCGTTTGTGTGGCCGATACGGTGAAGATTATCAGACTATTGCGACCTATCAACATAATGTTTTTCTGAGTGGGGAGATGCCCTTAGATCTGTGGCCTGAGTTCAGGGTTTCAGAAGGTTGTTCGATCCGCTACGTTGTCAAAGGTTTTCCAGCTGGAAATTCTCCCATGCAAGAATGGATTTATGATGAAACGAGCTTTGATCGGCCTCTGACGTTAGATGTAAATGATTCGTATTATTTGAGTATCAGTATTCAAGCAAAGGGACAAGGGATTGTAAAACTTGGTCCCTGCCACTATCGAGACTCCCATCTAGGCTATGGAGACTTGTTAGTCGGAGGAAAACGAATTAGCGATAAAAATAGAGAAGAACTGATTTATTTCTTCCATCCAGGAGATTTGAAACCACCGTTGAACATCTATTTTTCAGGGTACCGTCCCGCAGAGGGATTCGAGGGATACTGGATGATGAATAATTTGGGATCGCCATTCTTACTAGTAGGGGATCCGCGTTCAGAAGGGGGCGCATTCTATCTTGGATCGGAGGAGCTGGAACAAAAACTTCTCCAAGTGGTTCATAACTGCTTAGATGAACTCGGCTTTACGAAGGAACAACTGACCTTGTCAGGTTTGTCAATGGGGACTTTTGGCGCCCTTTACTATAGTTCTAAGTTGGAACCTCATGCCGTCATTGTCGGAAAACCTCTTGTAAACTTAGGAGATATGGCAGAAAATGAGTCAACTATTCGTCCGGGAGGATTTCCAACGTCACTGGATTTGGTGTACCGCACAATAGGGGAGTTATCAAGTGAAGCTACAGCTCAGCTTAACGAACGTTTCTGGACGGCTTTTGAGTCAGCTGATTTCTCAAGAACAAAATTCATTATCTCCTTTATGTATCAAGATGACTATGATATGTCGGCCTATCCCGATATGCTGGATGAGTTAGGACAGCGAGATTACCGCGTCAGCGTTATCAGTAAGGGATTGACTGGACGACACAACGACGATACACAAGGTATTGTCGAATGGTTCTTTAATCAATATAAAACGCTATTAATGAATAGTTTTGAAAGGGAGTTTAAATCGTGAGATACAAGGAAGAAGTCTATTTTGCTTATTGGGATATCCAAAGCATATCTCAGTATCTATACGGTTCATCTGTCAAACTGTTAGATGGTGGTCATGTTTTGTATGAAAACCAGTTCATGCCTTCGGGGACAGTTATTCATGAATGGCATTCACGGGCAAACTATCAGGCCTTACGCAATACGAGTCAGCTTCCTGAATTGAAACGTGGGCAAAACTATATTTTTGGCAGTCATATAGAAACCATCCCAGAAAATTCAACATACTTAAAAGTTGAATTTATGGATGCTCGAGATGAAGAAATTTCGAATCAGATCATTAAACAGGGAGAGAGAGTCAGCGTATGCGTTCCAGATAATACACAATATTATAAGGTGCAGTTAGTCAGCTCGGGTTGTCATCGCTTCCTTTTTGAAGGGATTTATGTTGCTGAGGAGCAGTTGGCGGATTATACAGTGGATCGCTACTGGATTTCTGATTTGCTTCATCAGGATTCCGAGAAAGAAACGATGTATGTTTGCTTTACTGAACCTGAACTCAATCGAACAGGTTTTATTCCAGAACGTGTTCGTGAACATTTCTCAAATGTATTGATTGTTAATTCGTCTTATAGAGAAGCGCTCCTATACATGGAGGAACGTTTTTACGAAACCTTGCTTGAAACGATTGAAGAATTAGCGCAAGAGCATCTTTTTGAAAAAGTGGCTTTTGTTGGTTATGGAGCGATTTCTAATATTGCGGCCTTGCATTACTCCAAACAATTTGGAAATTCATACGCTCTTGTGACGGATGAGTTTTTAAGCGAACTAGACTATCAACGCTTGCTGGAACGTTACCGTAGTCGAGTAAATCCGCCTATTTTTAAAGAATTATTGCTACAGCAATTTAATCCGACAAAAGTTAAGGAATATGCGGACTTGAAGACTAGACCACGTGAACTAGCAAACATTGAATATTTATTAGATAAGTCATTTTTACTTCAAGCGATTGACTTGGAAAAGATTGAAGAGTGGATGAGAGAGAATGAAAACTAAACGATTCAATTTGACCAACTCCTATAAACTAATGCGTTACAAAAAGATTTTGGAGAAGGTTAATAAACTATCTGATAGTTATGCAGCTATGCCAAATGAGAAACTGCAAGCTCAGACAAAATGGTTTAAAGAACGCCTTTCTGGAGGAGAAAGCTTACAGTCCATTTTGCCGGAAGCGTATGCAACTATTCGTGAGGCAGCCAAGCGTGTATTAGGATTATATCCTTATGATGTTCAGGTTTTAGGGGCCTTGGTTATGCAAGACAATCAGATTGCAGAAATGAGAACAGGGGAAGGAAAAACCTTGACAGCTATCCTTCCTTTATACCTAAATGCCTTGACGGAAAAAAGTACAATCTTAGTCACGGCCAATGAATATTTGGCAGCGCGTGATGCTAAACAAATGGCACCCGTTTTTCGATTTTTAGGAATGACAGTTGGGGTTGGTGTCTCGGACGATCCGACAAAAAAACTTAAAATTCCTCAAAAACAACAAATCTATAAGAATGATATTGTCTATACAACACATAGTGCGTTAGGGTTTGATTACCTAGAAGAAAACTTGGCGACATCTCAATCAAAGAAGTTTTTGCCAAAATTTTATTTTTGTTTGGTCGATGAAGTAGATGCAGCCTTGCTAGATAGTGCGCAGATGCCCCTAATCATTTCAGGTTCTCCTCGGGTTCAATCCAACCTCTTTCTCTCGTGTGATGAGTTTGTAAAAACTCTAAAAGAAGGGGAAGATTTTAATTTAGACTCTACTCGGACGTCTGTATGGTTGACGAGAAAAGGAGTAAAGGAAGCAGAGGTTTATTTCCGCGTTCAGAATGCCTATGATCCAGATAATTACCAGCTCATTCGCCAAATTAACCTAGCTTTGAGAGCTAACCACTTATTTGAAAAAGATCGTCAGTACACAGTGGATAATGGCGAAGTTAAACTGATGGATGAGGCGACAGGACGTCTCTTGGAAGGAAATAAACTCCAATCAGGACTGCACCAAGCACTAGAAGCCAGAGAACGTGTGAAAATCACATTGGAAACGCGTTCGATGGCCTCTATTACCTATCAAAATTTATTTAGAATGTTTCCAAAATTAGCAGGGATGACGGGTACTGGTAAAGTTTGTGAGGATGAGTTCAGAGACGTTTACGACTTGGGAGTCGTAGTTGTTCCTACACGAAAACCCAATTTACGAATTGATTATCCAGATGAAATCTATCTTACGATTCCTCAAAAATTATATGCTTCATTGGAGTATATCAAAAAATTACATAAAAAAGGTCAGCCAGTTTTAATTGCGACAGGATCAGTTGGCATGTCTGAGATTTATTCTATGCTCTTACTCCAAGAGGGAATCGCCCATAATGTGTTGAACGCCCATAATGCAGCGAAAGAGGCTGAGATGATCGCCCTGGCTGGTAGACGTTCTGCAGTGACGGTAGCAACATCAATGGCAGGTCGTGGAACAGATATTATCTTGGAAGAAGGGGTTGCTGAGTTGGGTGGACTTGCTGTTGTTGGAACAGAGAGAATGTCCAGTGAGCGAGTGGATTTGCAGCTTCGCGGTCGTGCCGGACGACAAGGCGCTCCAGGGTTGAGCAAATTCTTTATTTCTCTTGAGGATGATCTTATTTCTAAGTCTGGTAGCAAATGGATTAGTGAGTACTATCACAAAGAAATTGCAAAACCAGAGGAAAAACAAAAGATTCATTTGACCTCTCGTCGTATTAGATATGCGGTTGAAGAAGCTCAGAAGAATAGTGATAACGCGTCAGCGGCTTCCAGACGTTCAACGGAACGATATGATGAAAGTATCCGTATTCAGCGACAGATTATCTACAATAAGCGTAATAAGCTCATCTCTCATCCAGACTTTGATTTGACTTATTTCTTGTCTATCCTATCGGATGCAGTGGACATTTATACAAGTAAAACACCGTTTAAAGAGCGGGCGGATTTATTTCGCTTTGTTTTGGATAACATTAGTTATTACTGCGAGGATATTCCAGATGATCTAGATGTCACGGATTTACGGCAAGTTAAAAAGTTTTTATCTGACCTCCTTGTTTCAGAATACCAGCAGAAAAAAGATAAAATCAAGGATTCAGAGTTGTTCAATCAATTTCAACGAACTGTTGTTTTGAGAGCGATAGATGACTGTTGGGTTGAGCAAGTTGACTATTTACAGCAATTTCAAGGTTTGGTGTCTAGTCAAGGGTATGCCCAAAAAAATCCTGTCTTTGAGTTTCATAAAGAAGCTTTTAAATCATACAAAAGAATGAATGCAGATATAAATCTAAACATTATAAAAAATATGGCATTGAGTTACATTAATATTAAGCCTTCTGGGAAGTTAGAAGTTTTCTTTGGCTAATGCTTTGACAGATTCTGTTGTAGACTTTATAATGATGATATAACTGTATTTTTGGAGAAAATCATATTATGAGCAAAAATAATAACGAAGAGCTAAAGGGGTTTAAACGTTTGATATCAAAGTTTAAGCAAAAGGGTAGGGAAGATAGTGATTACCGTAGCCTGGATGCAACTAAATCAAAGCCCGTTAGTCGAAAACTCAAAGAGCAAAAGGAAATTATTCTGAGTGCTAGTGAAGATCTTGAGTTACCAACAGAATCAGTTTCTGTCATGGAAGCCTTAGAAGACTTTCAGGAAAGGAACAGTTTGGGAGTGGCTGACTTGATAAGGGATGTTAGTCAGAGTTTGTCAACTAGCGCTTTAGCTTCCCTCAGCCTTTCTGTCGCAGATTCGTACAGTGAGTCGTTTAGCCAGAGTATATCAGCAAAAGGATTCTCACTTCGAGAGTCTATGTCTGAGAACTACTCATTAGTGGTCTCTTCTTCAGAATCTGAATTTGAGTCCCTTTCCTTGGTTGATAGCCTCTCTGTTTCTGAGCATTTGACAGGGGAGTCCCTTTGTCAGGATACGGATGCATTCTCTTTGAGTGAAAGTATTGCGTACTCAGAGTCCCTTTCCTTGAGTGAATCAGAACAAGCAAGTCAGAGTGTTTCCGAGTCTGAGTTCTATAGCCTAAGTCAGAGTGAGTGGGAATCCGTTTCCGAATCCCAAAACTCTTCAGAATCAGAGCAAGCCAGTCAGAGTGTTTCCGAGTCTGAGTTCTATAGCCTAAGCCAGAGTGAATGGGAATCCATATCCGAATCTCAAAGTCACTCAGAATCAGAGTGGTGGAGCTATTCCGAATCAGAACAAGCCAGTCAGAGTGTTTCTGAGTCTGAGTTCTATAGCCTAAGCCAGAGTGAGTGGGAATCCATATCCGAATCCCAAAGCTCTTCAGAATCAGAGTGGTGGAGTTCTTCAGAATCGGAACAAGCGAGTCAGAGTATCTCCGAGTCTGAGTTCTATAGCCTAAGCCAGAGTGAATGGGAATCCATATCCGAATCCCAAAGTTCTTCAGAATCAGAGTGGTGGAGTTCTTC